>NZ_JBWKZU010000020.1:0-76930 GCF_059424825.1 Acidovorax sp. GW101-11A03
TTGAGATGCGCGCTGGATTGGCGCATGTCGATACCAGCCTGCGAGGCCAAGGTCTCGACCGATTTCTCGCTTTGGGCGAGCAACTCCAGCAGCTCCAGCCGTTTTGGGCTGGAGAGGGACTTTCCGATGCGGGCAACCTGCTCGTAGAGCAGATCCTTCAGGGTTCGTGCGCTCATGATCTTTCATTCCAACGATTGTTAGATTGTATGGGAAAACCTTCTTTTCCTGCACAACCTGACTCGTACCCGCGAGAGTGGGACGTTTTTCTGGCACGGCTAAAGCGCCGTCGGGAGATGGGGAAATAACTCGATTAAGACCGGTGCGACCCGGTCGCCCAAACGATCTGTCACGGGCCGCCTAACACGCGCGTGATTGCTACCAGGCGCGTGTTACCTCTACGCATTGAGCGTTAAGGTGCTTCTTGCTCACCAGAGTCCTCGCTTGTTCACTTGGGCGAGTACGGTGGACAGGGTTGCCAGCCTTTGCTCCTCAGTCAGAACATCGGTTGCAGCGAGTGCTGGCGGCATCGGAAATCCGGCAACTTCATGAGTGCGCCTGAGCACCTGTTCCACCAAGCTGGTTCGCGGGACAAACACATAGCGCACTTCACAATCCAGTCCATGGGCCAGGCGCGCAAGGGTGTTCAGCGTAATGTTCCCGTTCGCCTCGGCCTGCTCCAGTTTGCGGGCACCCTGTGCTGTCACGCCCAAACGCGCTCCGAGTGCTTGGGAGCTCATGCCCAGAGCCAGTCGTACAGTCTTCGTCCAGCCGCACCTAGGGGCGGCCGTCGGCTGCAGCTTTGCGAATTCGCAAAACTGTCTGTCAAGTTCGGCTAGGCGAGTGAGATTGAGACGATTTTTCAAGGGGCAAATGGGCAAGGCAACAGGATGGTTGCCTGTCTGACCCAATCGAGGCAACCGGATTGTTTCCATTGAGAGACGTGCGCACCAGAAGCACGGAAATGGCATTCCTGCTCCGTTATCTTCGTACGTGACGGCCTTACACGGGACCAATTGGTCTCATATTAACTTGAAGAATGAACGATGCTACGTTTGGAAAGAGCCACTTTCGGAAAATTTGGACCACAAGACATGATGGGCCTGATCACGTCACAGGGTTGGGAGGCCATCCTGCCCGATGCCCTCCAGGACAACCACCTGTTGCTCATGTCAGACCAACTTAGAGACCTTCTTTCCGGCAACGATTGGAACGATGATGACCCGGAACCTGCGAGCGCAGCGCTACCGCTGGCCTTGTTGCTGCTTACCAAAGCCGGTGCCAACTCATCGGGAGATGGCTTTGAAGTCGGTCTGGAAACTTTGCAGGAGGCGCTTTGTTTGCTCAACACCGCCGTTGACCGCGAGATCGTCAACCGCATGCTGCAGCGCCAAGACGCCACTCCGATTGGCGCGGGGCTGATACAGGGACTTCAAATGCTGGTTCAACACGCGAAGAAGGAAGCGGATTCAAACTGCCACGCCTAATCGGCAACAAGGCCTTTGAGGTCAGTTTTGAGGGTCTTGAGCAAGTCACCGACCGATGTCGCATCCAACTCCGGGCAGTAGGCGACGGCAACCAGTGTCAAAGGATGGATCTGCATCTGCTCGGCCAAGACCTCTATGGTACGGACACTGGGAACTTGGTGGCCCTGCTCGATGCGGCTGATGTGGCGGCGGCTGGTGGCCAGCAGCATGTCTTCCTGCACCAAGCCGCGTGCCGCGCGCAGTTGGCGCAGCGCTCGACCGAAGTCGGCTTGCGGTGGGAAACGCTTTCGGGAAGACATCTCCCCGATTTCCGCCCAACGAGACTAAAAAGACCACGACCAACTAGTCTCATCGGCGTTCAAATCCCAACAGAAATTCAGTCGTTGTTGAAAAGTAGGAATTGAATCATCAACATGCCCGTCCTGTTTCTGGATTTTGATGGGGTACTGCACCCAGAGCATTGCCATGAATCGAAGCACTTCTGCCGAATGCCCATTCTGGAGGATGCATTGCGGCAGGTGCCCGAAACCAAAGTAGTGATCACGAGCACATGGCGACTGGAGCGGAATTTGACGGACTTACGGCAGATGTTCTCGCCGGACATAGCCAACATGATCCAAGGTGTCACCCCTAGGTACTGCGATCTGCAGAACGTTCCGAACACCTTGGTCAGCTATCAGCGGGAAGCAGAGTGCCATGCCTGGCTTCGGTCCAACAACTTGCCCCATTGCAATTGGCTTGCTGTCGATGACCGATCTTGGCTCTACAGACCGTTTTGCAAGTCGTTGTTGTTGGTCAATGGTCGCGATGGGCTCACAGTAGCCACCGCATACCAGTTGGTAACGCGTCTTCACGGCCTTTTGTAGAAGGACAGCGAGGACGGTGGGTCACACTTCATCAAACAAGAAATTAGGGCAATGAGCTCGCTCCGAAGTGATGACGAGCACCGAATTCGAAACTGCGTCGCGATGGGAGTTTCTCTTTCAGTGAACATGACTTCAAGCCATTTGGAGCCCTACATCCCAGCGTCCACTCCCCGCAGCGCTGACTTGATCGTGTACCTCGACCTCGACGGCGTGCTTCACCATGAAGCCGTCCTCTGGCACCCGAACCGTGGCATCTACATGAGTCCTTACGAAGCCGCAGGCCATAAGCTGTTTGAGTGGCTTCCTTTTTTGGAAGAGGCGCTGGTACCGCATCCCTCAGCAGCACTGGTGCTGAGTAGCTCCTGGTGTGTCAGGCCAGGCTATGCCAAAACGCTTGAGCGCCTACCGGCGCAGCTTCGGGCCCGATTCATCGGAGGCACTTACCACAAGCGCGTCCATGGGGCCGATCCAGGGACCCTTGCATCGTTCCAGAGTACGCCCCGTGGCATGCAGATCTTGGCGGATGTGCGGAGAAGAAGGCCACGCCACTGGATCGCCTTGGACGATGACATTGAGGGCTGGCCCTCCCAAGCCATCGACAACTTGGTCGCTTGTAAGGGCACTACTGGTCTCTCCAGCCCCGAAGTCCGCCGTGAACTTCGGCGAAAGCTGATGCGAAGTACTGTAGCTTGAGTGGTTTCCGCTGGGTGATTGATGCGCAACCAACCTTTCAAGGCCGTATCTCCAGGCCCTACTGAAACTGCGCTTTGCAGGTCTCAGGTTTCTCAGTTCGTCAATTCGATCCAGCGCAGTCCAAAACGCTGCATGTCGCCCGAATCGGGCCACCAGCCTCCAACTTCCCCTGCATCTGTCTGCGTGAGTTCGAGCCCATCGTCGGTTACCAAGCGGGTGTGCTCTGGGAAATCCAGAACGTAAGCGTGGCCCTCGAAGTCAATGACCGTTTTGACCCCAGACCAGCCGAAATGATTGGATCCATTGTTCTTCCCCAGATCAATGAGACCCACCACCTTGCCTACAGATCCCTGAGGCAAGAACTCATCCGGAGCATTCAATTTACGGCCTTCGCCGGAAGCAAAAATCTGCATAGGTGATCTCGTTTGACGCGGTCTGCCCAATGGCAGTCGCAAGTTCTGATTAGCAGGCGCTTCTAGGGAAAGAACAAAGTCTGCTGGACACCTGAAGGCGTGTTGGTGAGTTAAATTTGATTAGTGTACGTTTGTACACTAAAATATCGACCATGGCCCGAACCAACCGCGACACCATGCATTTACGCAGTCTCCGAGTTCTGTACAGGAGTGAGGGATGCTTTCCGTCCTACAGTCGGATCGCTTCCCACCTGGGGTTCAAGGCCAAAAACGCCGCCTTCAAGCTCATCGGCCGACTTGTCTCAAGTGGGCACTTGGTGAAGTCTCCTGGGGGACGCGTGGCACCAAGCGAGAGATTCTTTACGCTGGACCTCAGTGACGACGAGGTGCGCGCAGGATTTGGTGCCGACTTTGAGGCCAATGGCCTTATGCAAGCTCAGGCACTAGACCAAATGCTGACGGCAAAGCCTTCAAAAACAGTCTTTGTAAAAGTGCGCGGTGATTCAATGGTGGACGCTGGGATCCTGAGCGGGGACATTGCAGCGGTTGAGATTGCGCATCAAGCTGCACAAGGCGAAATCGTGATTGCGGAGGCGGATGGCCACGTCACGGTGAAAGAATTCCAGATGTTCGAGGGACGGCCTCGCCTAGTGCCTCGAAACGTCAGCATGCAGCCTCTAGAACCTCAAAAATCGCTGAGGATCATTGGTGTGGTCAGGGGAATTGTGCGAACTTTTAGACCACCGCCAACCGGCAAGGCTAAGCTAACGAAGTGGGGGGTAACGGTATGACAACGACCAGCAAAATTGAGTGGACAGAGCAAACGTGGAATCCAACAGTGGGTTGCACCAAGATTTCTCCTGGGTGTAAACACTGCTATGCGGAAGCCATGGCCAAACGACTCAAGGCAATGGGCACGCCGGGCTACGAGAACGGATTTGCTTTGACGCTCTTGCCGGACCGCCTCAATGATCCCATCAAGCGTAAGAAGCCGACGGTCTACTTTGTGAACTCAATGTCCGACCTCTTTCATGAGCGGGTGCCCAATGAGTACATTGAGAAGGTATTTGAGGTGATTGCGCAGACGCCACACCACACGTACCAAATTCTGACGAAACGGGCTGCCAGGATGGAACGCTTTTTCCGGCATCGCTCTGTTCCGAGCAACGCTTGGCTAGGCGTGTCCGTTGAGGACCGGAAATATGGAGTGCCTCGCATCGACCATCTGCGCAAGGTGCCGGCGAGTATTCGGTTTCTTTCCGTAGAACCGCTTCTTTCCGATGTGGGCGAGCTTGACCTCACAGGTATTCACTGGGTCATCGTCGGTGGTGAATCGGGGCCCAAGGCGCGTCCGATGAAAACTGAATGGGCGGAGGCTGTGCGTGTTCAATGCCAAGAACAAGAGGTCGCATTCTTCTTCAAGCAGTGGGGTGGCTGGGGTGCTGATGGCAAAAAACGTGCAAAGGCAGCCAACGGACGCGAACTCAACGGACGTACTTGGGACGAAATGCCGACTACTGTTGTTCAACGCGTGACCATTCCCATAAGGCTGGAACAAAGCGCTCAGTTGTGAAGTGTCAAGACCTTGATTCTTGAGCAGCCGAGCTTGGCTATAGAGGCTCTGCAATCGGTAGCGCGGCGATATCATGGAGCAGGCCCACTGCAACAACCAAGATGGTGAAACACTCCGATAAATACGTTTGGGTAGTTGGATCCTCACCGCCACCGCTGGACCCCCACAGCGTTGTGAAGCATGAAATCGTCAGGGAGTACCTGAGCCGCTATGTTCAGGTGCTCATGAGCAACTACGTCATTGATCGGCTTGTCCTTTCCATCGTGGATGGCTTTGCGGGAGGTGGAGAGTACAGCGGGGAGAAGGCGGGCGAATTCGTGCCTGGCTCCCCACAAATCGTGATTGACGCGTTGACCGAGCAAGGTGCACTTCTGAACGTGGGTCGCGAGAAGCCGCGTACCCTGGACGTGCGCTACTACTTCGTCGAGAAGACGCGCTCAAACTTTGAATACCTGAACGCGCTTTTGACTGCCCGATATGGTGTTCATCGCAAGGGACAAGACATCATCACTTTGCCAGGGACGTTTCAGAAGAACTTTGCTGGGATTCGGAAGGACATTCAGAGCAGGTCTAGAAAACACCGGTCGATATTCCTCCTTGATCAGTACGCCTGGGACCAAGTCCCAGGCGCATTGCTCAAAGAAATCTTCAGCACCATCGAAGGTGCCGAGGTCATCCTTACTTTCGCTGTCGATAGCCTGATTTCCTTTCTCAGCGACAACCACAAGAGCCGCGAGAAGATGGCGCAAATGGGATTCGCGGAGTACATCGACTGGACAGCGCTTGAATCCTTGCGCGGTACGAACGGGCCCGCCTGGCGAGGGGCTATCCAGCGCAACTTGGCCAATGCGCTGATACGGACCAGTGGCGCACGACATTCCACCATCTTCTATGTGACACCGCTCGGCAGCACTCCTTGGACGTATTGGCTCGTGCACCTGTCGAACAACTACAAGGCGCGCGATGTCATGATGGAAATTCATTGGAGCAAGTCCAACCAATTCACTCACTACCTTGAACCAGACATGTTCACGCTTGGATACTCTGCAAGCAAGGATGGTGAAGTGACAGGTCAGGACGCGCTCTCGTTTGGCGAAGAGTTTCAGTTCGACAAGCTTGCTGCACACAAGTGCACCTCGGGGTTGGAGCGCAAGCTCGTGCCTTGGGTATTTGACAAAGGCGACCAAGCAGTCACCTTTCGCGAGCTGGCCCACCACGTGGGCAGCAATACCCCCGCAACGGAAAAAATGCTCAAGTTATCTCTGGATGATGCCATCCGCTGCGGCGATATTCTCGTGACGACCAAGAATGGCGGCCAACGCAGGAAGGGCAGCTCACTGGAGGCCGAGGATCAGCTATCGGCACCAAAACAGCGATCTCTGATCCATCTCCCATAAGGAATGCGATTGTCAGCGCGAGATGTGCTAGAGCAGGACAAGCCTTTCCGCCTTTTCTGGGTGCAAGGGCCGCGTGTTTCGGGGATTCTGAGCATCCAGATTTTTGAGTTTTCCGGCCTTGATCAGGCGCAGCAGTGAAGCTTGCAAGTCTTGCGGCATCCAGTTTGTCGCCTCCAGAATATCGGCGAAGACGGGCTCATCCACTACCGTTGGAACTTGGCTGAGAGTGGTAAGCCAGTATCGATCCACGTCGTTCGCGTTGTGCAGCCCTGCGGGCTTCATCGGCATCTCGTCTGCAAACATGTCCCGAATACCGCTCGCTTCTTCGCGCGCATCTTTGCGGCGATCAGCGCGCACGCGTTGCTGTATGGCCTCAACCCCATGGGAGATAGTCATGAACTCGATGGTGCCCTTCGGATGGCTACTGAGATAGACCAGGTGATACTTGGCTCGTTCGCGGCTCGGATCAAGAACTCGAACGTAGGCTGTGCGTCCGATGAAGGGACTTCGCTGGGGTGGCAGAGCTGCTTTGAGGCTGCTGCGATAGTGCCCCAGTAGTTTCTCCTCGCGGTCCTGTGGGGAGTGATGCTCAAGCTCTTGAACCGCCCCAATAGGTACTCCCAGGAACTCCGCGATGTCGGACTGCCACTCGGCCATGGAGGCCGTGCGATTGATGAAGTCGTAGATGAAGTTGATCAGAAACTCGGAACGTGGCCGTTGCAGAAGCGGTCTTATCTTTTCAACTCCAATCGACTTCCAGCCCTTTGGGTCGATGAAGAAAAACGTGAATGCATCGCGTCCGCTCCAAGTGAGAATTTGCTCGCGGAGATCCACAAAGTCACCATGAAAGCACTTTGCGTTCACCGTATCTGGCGTCGCGCTATCGAGGTACCGTTCAAGGTTTGCGAAAGCCTTGTCGTCCCGTTCGATATAGAGGGCTCGCATAGACGCCGTGACGCCAAGTTCAGCAAGCTTCTGCCGACACTTAGCCATTGTCCTCAAAGATACGGCGATGGACGTGCTCTCCAATTCGCTCGTGCCCCATGGGCCGGAGAAGCAGTCAACGTAGCAAATCTCTATCGTGCCCTGCCTCTTGGCCGCCATGCCCACGATCAGCATGAGTTTCTCAAGGTAGCTTTCCAGCAATTGGTGCTTTATCCACGCCTGCTCGCGCCCTCTGTAACTTGGCGGGACTGACGATTGTCCTGCTTCAATCATGCAATAACTCCAAACATCCGCATGCCTCCTCACGCTCTCTTGCCCAAATGGGGCGCGATCCATGTTACGAGAGTGTTGCGCGAAGCCGCAAGAAATCTCTGAAAGCGCTGGAAGGCACAAGAGGTTGCAGGTCCGTTGGGTCCATCTGCGCGATACCGCTTTCCAGGCTCACGACGAATTGGCCCTCCATTCAGCGCAACAGCCGTCCGGCAGCGTCGGCACTTCAATTTGAAGGATCACAATCGATAACCTCCAATTACCCATTGTTAGATTTCACAAGAATTATGAATCCTTGACCGCTCAAATAGTATGCAATATCATAATACGTACTACGGTACGAAATTGTAGGAGCAACGATGGCAAGAGCTGGAATTTACAAGTCAGAGGTGCTGCGTGCACGTGATAGGCTGCTGGCCAACGGACGCTATCCGTCCATTGATGCGGTGCGAGAAGAGCTGGGCAATACCGGCTCCAAGGGCACGATCCACCGCTACCTCAAAGAGATCGAAGAAGAGGAGGGGCCGTCTACAGGCAGCCGCGTGGCCGTCAGCGAGGCCATTCAGGATTTGGTGGGGCGGCTGGCCGCCCGGATAAACGAGGAAGCCGAAGAACGCGTCACAGTCGCCCAGGCCAAGCATGCCGAACAAGTTGCCCAGCACCAACAGACTGCTGCCGAACTGAAGGCTGAAGCGCAGTCTGCCCGGCAGCAGCTGGAGCAAACCCAGCGATCACTGTCTGAGGAAAAGGTTGCCCACGAAAAAACGAGTCAAGCACTGAGTAGCAAGACTCTGGAGTGCACGCAACTCTCACAGCAGGTGCTCGACCTCCAGGAGCGCATGGCGGCCGAAGAGCGACACCGGTTATCTCTGGAGGAAAAGCATCAGCATGCCCGTCAGGCTTTGGAGCACTTTCGTGAGTCCGCAAGGGAACAGCGCGAACAAGACCAACGCAAACACGAGCAGCAAGTGCAATACCTGCAGGCCGAGCTACGCACCGCGAACGAGACTTTGGCTGCGAAACGACAGGAGTCCATTCACACCCTTCAAGAGAACGCGCGCCTGCTGGGAGAGCTGTCTCGCGCCCAGGGAGATTTGCGCCTTGTTCAAGAGGAGGTGCGGAGCCTGCGGCAGCTTAAGGATGAGCTGGGGTTCGCTCAAAGGCACGCGGAGGATTTGAGTAGACGCCTGGTGGAGCAGGATGCGGTCGTTCAACAACTGCGCAGCACGAATGAGCAGTTGCAGCACAGTTTTGATGAACTGCTTGCCACCAAGCAGCAACTGGAATTAGCGCTGGCAACGGCCAGATCATCGGTCACAGCTCAAGAGCAGGTCGTTGCGAGCATGCTGGAGCGGCTCAGCTCAATAACTGCGGGCCCAGATCAGCCGACAGGCAACTCGGATGAAGGGGCGAAAAGGTCAACTGCGAAGAGTCAAAAAACCCAATAGCGACAATGGGTTAAGCACGTTTCTGCGGTTTTTTACATGAATCCCTGCCGACCCTCTTCTTGCTCATCGGCCTGGCCGCGCTGCTGCTGTTGGAAGTCCTGCGCCGCTTCGCAGGAGGGGAAGAGCCTGTCGGCCCAGCCATGATGGCCATGGCCGCGCTGAACGCGGCTTTGAACCTGGTGTGCCTCAGACTGCTGCGCCGCCATCGCGGGGAAGATGTGAACTTCAAGGCGTCCGCGATCTTCACCAGCAACGACTCCATCGTCAATGGCGCGGTTGTGCTGTCCGGCGTGCTGGTGATGGGGTTCGGATCGAACATCCCGGACCTGATGCTGGGCGTCATCGTGGCCGGGATCGCTGCGAACGGCGGCCGGGAAATCCTGCGCGAGGCGTCGCAAACGGCACGGCGCAACGCCAGCGCATGAGGCCCGCCGTCGCCCCGTGCCTCCCGAAGGTCATGCCGGCTGCAACCGCCGGCCTCTGTATGCATTCAACGCGAAACCCGAAACTGCGATCAGGAGAACGACGATCTGCGCCACCACGGTCTCGGCCGACGGGTACATGCCCAGCAATTCGATCCGCGGCGCCATGATGGGACTGGCACCCAGCCAGCCAGCTTCCTGCAGCCCCGCCACGCCCTTACCGGCCAGGACAACGGCGAGCACAGCGACCAGGATCGAACTGATGCTGAAGAACTTGCCGATCGGCATCCGGGCGCTTGTGCGCAGCATCACCCAGGCAAGGACCGCCAGCAGGCCCACGCCCAAGCCGAACCCACCCAGCAGGGCATTGCCGTTGCCGTCTGCCGACAGCGCAGAGTAGAAGAGCACGGTTTCGAATACCTCGCGGTAAACCGCGATGAACGACAGGCCAAACAGGGCCCAAGCCGAGCGCTTCGACATGGCCGAGGAGAGCTTTTCCTTGAGGTAGGCCTGCCAGCGGCCGGCGGCGCTCTTCTGGTGCATCCACAAGCCCACGCTCAGCAGAACGAGCGCGGCAAAGAGGGACGAAAGTCCTTCGGTCACCTCGCGGCTTGCCCCGCTGATGTTCACGAAATAGGTTGCCACGGCCCAGGTCAGCCCGCCGGCGGCCAGGGCCACGATCCAGCCGCCATGCACGTAGCGCAGGACGTCTGGGCGATTGGCTTTCTTCAGGAAAGCCACCATGCCCACAACGATCAGCAGGGCCTCGAGGCCTTCTCTCAGCAAGATGGTCAGCGAGCCCAGGAAGGTGGTGAGCGGGTCCGCCGATTCGCCGCCCAGTTCCTTTTCTACCTCGGCAAAGAGGTAGTCCAGCTTTTGAGCTGCGGCCTCGGCTTGGGCCAGCGTGCCGTTGTTGATGGCCGATCGATAGGCCAGCATGCCGCTCTCCACCTCGGTCAGGAGTGCCTTGTTGCGCGCACCCAGGGACGGCTCCAGCGGCTCGAAGCCATCAAGATAGGCAGAGAGCGCCAGTCGGGTTGCCGCAGGCTTGTCGCCCTTGCGAATTGCGGCCAGGCTCTCACCCAAGCGCGTGCGGGACAGGGTCAGCCCGCCGGCGTTGCCGGCTGCCGATGCCACCTCGGGTCGGCTGCGCACGAAGGCCGTCAGATCACGGGCCGCTTCGGATCCGATGCGGCCGGCCGCTGCAGCCTCGGTGCCCGTGGTCACCGCGGCCAGGTCGGCGAACTCCTTGCGGGCAGCGGCATCATGTTTCCACAGCTGCTCGCCACGTTCGCGCATGCCGGCGTCATGGGAAAGCGTGCCGGCAAAGAAAGCGAGCGCCCATCGGTCCTCATCGGGCAGCCCAGCAAAACTCGGCATCGCCGTGCCGGTAACGCCCTGGGAGACGACTTGATAGAGCGCCATGAGGCTTCGCGAGCGAGCACGTTCCCGGTCCGTGAAAGCGATCGGCGGTGGCTCCAGTTTGGCTGCGAGTGGTCCGTCGCCTCCACCTGCGGTGCCGTGACAGGATGCGCACTGGGCTTGGAAGAGCGCTGCGCCTCGCTTGAGGTCAGGCAAGGCCTTCGGTGCCACGGGAATGGGATAGGCGGCCACCAGCAGCGCCTCCGCTTCATGCGCCAGGCGCGCGACCTCTGCGCCATCTGCCTTGCTGGAGACAGCCTCCTGCAGTTTGGTGGCAGCAGTGACTACCGCGTCCTTGGAGGCATGCGCAGGAAGGCCGCGCGCCTGGGTCACCGCATTGGCAGTGAAATCGCGCATTTCCGCATATTCCGATTCCCTGACGATGGCGCCCTTGTCGACCGCACCACCGTAGTCCACGGCAACATAGTCCAGGAGTTGCCATAGCTGACGCGGTCCTTCGTCGGCTCCAGCAGGAGGGGTCTGCGCGGTGGCAGAGCCCATGAAACACAGCCCAACCCACAGAATCAATAGCAAGCGCTTCATTCTTCAATCAGCCTCAAATAAGAACGACAACTATTTTCGTTCATCCGACCGTGCTTTTGGCCAGCCTGCTGGAAGTGCCTACCTTTCGCCCGGCGAGCAGGTCTTCGATCGGCTACGCTGCGTGTCCAGATCGACCCTGACCAGCGGGAGCTTTGTGCCATGGCGAGCATAGAACGTACGGCTTACCCTCGATTTCCTCGAACGTTGACGCTCAAGGATTTGCAGTCGTCGTTCACGCCGAGGCCCCAGGAGATCGAATGGGTCCACCAGCATTCGCGGACGCAGGAACGTCGTCTGGCCTTGCTCGTACTGCTCAAATGCTTCGAGTTCCTGCGTCACTTTCCGGCGCTCGAAGTCATTCCTGTCGAGTTGGTCGAGCATGTTTCCGCCACCCTGGGCATGGCGCCGACCGAGAAGATCGAGTTCGCGTCCCTGGCCACGCTGTATCGCCACCACAAGGCGATACGCGAACTGCTCGGTGTCAAGCCCTACACCGATGAAGAGACAAGGAAGCTGACGAGCCGGATCGCCCAAGACGCCGCCGGCATCGTGGAGACCCGTGCGGACATCATCAACATCACGATCGAGGAGTTGGTGCGACTGGGCTACGAGCTGCCGGTGTTTCGAACACTCGACGAAATAGCCGAGCAGGCGCATTCGACCGCCGAGGCTGCCTTGCACAAGCGGATCACCCAACGCCTGACCCTGGCCCAGCGAAACTGGCTTGATCGGCTGCTGATGGCCGAACTTCCAGCCCGACGCACGCTGTACAACCAGATCAAGAAGTCTGCGAAAAAAGCCTCGCGCAAGCACCTCGACCTCCTGCTGGACCAGATGACCTGGTTGGAGTCCTTGCCCGACAGCGACACGCTGCTCGACGGCGTGCCGGCGACCAAGCTCAAGCACATGGCCGACATGGCATCCGCGCTCGATGCGGGCGACATGAAGGATCTGCTGCCAGCCAAGCGCTACACGCTAATCCTGGCCTTGGTCCGTCAGATGCGCGTGCGGGCGCGTGACGACGTGGCCGAAATGTTCATTCGCCGCATCGGAGCCATTCACAAAACCGCCAAGGAGGAGCTGCAGGTGATCCAGGCGCGCCAGCGCGAACTGAGCGAGGAACTGGTGGCCACGCTGGAGCAGGTGCTGGAGATCCTCGCCGAAAACCTGGACGACGCGAGCACCGGGCAGCGCGTGCGCGATCTGCTCGCTCCGCACGGCAACCTGGACCAGCTGAGGACGGACTGCGAAGCAATTCGCGTGTGGAGCGGCGGCAACCACCTGCCTTTGATCTGGAAGGCCTTCAGCAACTGGCGCGCGGCGATGTTCCGGATGGCGAAGGCGCTGCAGTTCGAGGCGGCCACCCAGGACCGCAATCTGCTCGATGCCCTGGAGGTCGTGCTGGCCAACGAACACCGCAAGGTCGAGTGGATCTCAGACGACCTGACGCTGTCGTTCGCCTCTGAGCGCTGGCGCAAGCTGGTGCGCCGTTCGCATGGCTTGGGCCCCCCGACGAACCGGCGCTACCTGGAGGTGTGCGTGTTCAGTTATCTGAGCGGCGATCTGCGCTCCGGCGATGTGTGCATCGAAGGCTCGGAATCCTTTGCCGACTATCGCGCGCAGCTATTGCCCTGGAAGGAGTGCGAAGCGCTTCTGCCGACTTACTGCGACCGGATCGGCATACCAGCCACCGCGGGTGACTTCGTCGACGGTCTCAAGCAGCTGCTCACCGAGACAGCCGAAAAAGTCGATGAAGAGTTCCCGCAGCATGCAGGAGACGTGGTGATCGGCAGCACCGGCGAGCCGACCTTGCGGCGTGTCGTTGCGCGCGAAGTGCCAGCGTCAGCCATCGCTTTGCACGCCGCTATCGAAAATCGCACGGTGCCGCGCAACCTGCTGGATGTTCTGGCCAACATTGAGCACTGGACCGGATTTACGCGGAATTTTGGTCCGCAGTCAGGCGACGATCCCAAACTTCGCAACGCACGCGAGCGCTACTTGCTGACCGTGTTCGCGATGGGCTGCAACCTCGGGCCCAACCAGGCCGCGCGCCACCTGTCCAATGGGGTGACACCGCATCAGCTGTCCTATGCCAACCAGCGGCACATGAGCCTGGACCAGTTGGACAACGCCTGCCGGGATCTGACCGAGCTGTACCTGCGGCTCGAGTTGCCCAAGCTATGGGGCGAGGGCAAGAAGGTGGCGGCCGATGGCACGCAGTACGATTTCTACGACCAGAACCTGCTGGTAGGCATGCATTTCCGGTACCGGCGCATGGGGGCGGTGGCTTATCGGCATGTGGCTGACAACTACATCGCGGTGTTCCGTCATTTCATACCACCAGGGGTGCTCGAAGCGGTCTATGTCATCGAGGGTCTGATGAAGGCGGGCCTGAGCGTGCAGGCTGACACGGTGTATTCGGACACCCATGGTCAGTCGGAAACGG
Organism: Acidovorax sp. GW101-11A03; assembly: GCF_059424825.1. Lineage (NCBI taxonomy): Bacteria > Pseudomonadati > Pseudomonadota > Betaproteobacteria > Burkholderiales > Comamonadaceae > Acidovorax > Acidovorax sp. GW101-11A03. Next base: position 13,923 of record NZ_JBWKZU010000020.1, read on the forward strand.
TCTTCGCCTTCACGCACTTGGCCGGCATTCAGTTGATGCCTCGCATCCGGAACTGGAAGGACCTGCGCTTCTATCGACCCGAGAAGGGCACGCGCTATCGCCATATCGACCGCCTGTTCAGCGACGTGGTGGACTGGAAGCTGATCCGCGACCACTGGCGGGATCTCATGCAGGTGTCCATCTCGATCCAGGCCGGACGGATCGCCTCGCCGATGCTGCTGCGCAAGCTCAGCCAGGAAGGGCGGCACAACCGGCTCTTTGCCGCGGCTCGCGAACTCGGCCGCGTGCTGCGCACCGTCTATCTGTTGCGCTGGATCTCCAGCAAGGAGATGCGCCAGGAAGTCAGTGCCACGACGAACAAGATCGAGTCGTACCACGCATTCACGAAGTGGCTGGACTTTGGGGGGGACGTGATCAACGAGAACGATCCCAACGAGCAGCAGAAGCGGGTGCGCTTCATCGACCTGGTGGCGTCGTCGGTGATCCTGCAGAACACGGTGGACATGATGCGAGTGCTGCAGGAGATGTACGCCGACGGGGAGCCGGTGTCTGCGGCCGATGTCGAATACCTGAGTCCGTACATGACCTCGGGCATCAAGCGTTTCGGCAACTACCACCTCGACCTGAAGCGGCCACCAGAGCCCTGGGTCAAGGAGTCGCAGTTTCGGGAGGCGGCCAAGCGCGCGCGAGCTGCTGCCGCAGAGGCGCAGCGCGCCGGGCAGAAAGGAGCAGGGACATGAGCGATCCAGACGCCACCATCGTCACGGCCTACGGCCGGCTGGACCGGGCTGCGCTGACGCGTGCGCAAAGCAGCTACGACACCACAGCGCTTCTGAGCGCGGTCGAGGAGTTGGACAGGATTGTTGGGAGTGCGCGAGGGCAGGATGGCCTTCGGGACATCCTGCTGCGGCTGCACGGCATGGCTCACGCCGTGATCAACGGCGCAGGGCTGTCGGTCTCAACGAGCCAGGGGAGTCTGCCGGAGATAGCCCTCGATGCGACTGCGGAGATTCTGCAAACGATCTCTACGCTGCAAAGGTGGGTGGAACTGATCGAACCATTGGAGAGCCTTCAGCCTCGCGATTGAGTGATGAAATCGCATAAAAGGTTCTGACTAAATAACCGCAGGGCTTATGAGTCAAAACTGGCTTTATCCCGGCTTGCCCTCCATAGCGGCGCCGCGCACAAGCACCCTCCTCCCACGGCCTTCCGCCTACCGGTGGCGCCCGTAAGCGCCATCCCGATGCGGCGCGCCGTGCCTCAGGCGTGGTGGTGGGCGTGCTCCGCCTCGGTGGTGGTCGTGCGGTGGCCGTTCAGCCCCAGCTTGGCCAACAGCTGCACGTCGGCATCCACATCGGGGTTGCCCGTCACCAGCAGTTTGTCGCCGTAGAAGATCGAATTGGCCCCGGCCATGAAGCACAGCGCCTGCACGGCCTCACCCATTTGCTGGCGCCCGGCCGACAGGCGCACGCGCGCCTTGGGCATGGCGATGCGGGCCACGGCAATCACGCGCACAAAGTCGAACGGGTCGATGGGATCGCTGTCGGCCAGCGGCGTGCCGGGCACGCGCACCAGGCTGTTGATGGGCACCGACTCGGGGTATGGCTGCAGGTTGGCCAGCTGCGCAATGAGGCCAGCGCGGTGGACGGGCGCCTCGCCCATGCCCACAATGCCGCCGCAGCACACGCTGATGCCCGCACTGCGCACGTTCTGCAGCGTGTCCAGCCGGTCCTGGTAGGCGCGGGTGCTGACCACATCGGTGTAGTACTCGGGGGCGGTGTCCAGGTTGTGGTTGTAGTAGTCGAGCCCGGCGTCCTTCAGGGCCTGGGCCTGGTGCGATTCGAGCATGCCCAGCGTGGCGCAGGTTTGCAGGCCCAGGCCCTTCACGGCGCCGATCAAGGCACTGACTTTCTCAATGTCGCGGTCCTTGGGCGCGCGCCAGGCGGCCCCCATGCAAAAGCGGGTGGCGCCCGCGTCCTTGGCGGCCTGGGCTGCGCGCACCACCTCATCCACTTCCATCAGCTTTTCTGCCTTCACGCCCGTGTCGAACTCGGCCGCCTGCGGGCAGTAGCCACAGTTTTCAGGGCAGCCGCCGGTTTTCACCGACAGTAGCGTGGCCAGCTCGATGTCGCCCGCAGGCCAGTGCTGGCGGTGCACGGTCTGCGCCTCGAACAGCAGGTCCATCAGGGGTTTGTCGAGCAGCGCCTGGATGGCCTCGACCGACCAGGGGCCTTGGGCCACGGGGGCTGGGGCGCGGCGGTGCAATTGAACCGGTTGCACGGACGAAGGTGCGGGCTGCACCGTGGAGGCAGCGGTAGGGGCCAGGGTGGCGGACATCGGGTGGGTTCCTTCAATCTAGGCGTTGGCCCTGCGGCGGCGGGTTGCCAGCCTTGGGCCAGGGTTGCTTACTCGGTCATCGATCCTTCGGTACGCACCGCCCGCTCCATCGGGTTGGGGCTGGGTACGCAGCGGCTGGGGCGGATTCTGGAGGAGAAAACGGCACAAACGCGCACCGCAGGGTCACAAAAAGTGCCAACAAAATGGCGTACACAACAGCAGGCAATTGCCAGGTTTTTTGAGCGCAGAAGCCAGCGTTTTCAGAACATTTGCAAGCCGTTCGACATCGGCACAAAACAGGCCTTCCACCCGTGGCGGCAACATGGGCCTATCTGCAGCCATCTGCCACGCAACAGCCGCCGCGCCCGCAGGGAGATGAGCGACGTTGCCGCAGGCTTGGGGCCCGTTGGCGGCCCGCAGCCCCGCAAAACCTCAGCCCAGCGCCGCAATCACCTCGGCAGGCGCCTGCACCAGCTCGATCAACACCCCTTCGCCCGCAATCGGAAACTCGTCATTGCTTTTGGGGTGCAAAAAGGTGATGTCGTAACCCGCCGCGCCCTTGCGAATGCCGCCGGGCGCAAAACGCACGCCCTTTGCTGTCAACCACTCCACCGCCTTGGGCAGGTCGTCGATCCACAGGCCGATGTGGTTGAGCGGTGTGGTGTGCACGGCCGGCTTTTTGTCGATGTCGAGCGGCTGCATGATGTCCACCTCGACCTTGAACGCGCCCTGGCCCATGGCGAGGATGTCTTCATCGACGTTCTCGCGCTCGCTCTGGAAGGTGCCGGTCTGCGTGAGGCCCAGCATGTCCACCCACAGGGTTTTCATGCGCTGCTTGTCGGTGCCGCCAATGGCGACCTGCTGGATGCCCAGGACCTTGAACGGGCGTTGGGGGTGGGTCATGATTACTCCTGATTTGATAGCTATCAGCGCTTGCTGGATGCGCGGAGAAGGCCAAAAATATTCAAAAAAGGGGCACAAGGCCCCGAGGATGGATGGGTCGCGGCGCCGCAGGGCCTATCACTGGAATTCCAGAATGATCTGGTCCACCGCCAGCGACTCGCCCTTGCCCGCCGTGATCTTGCCCACCACGCCGTCCTGTGCGGCAAAGAGGATGTTCTCCATCTTCATGGCTTCGATCACAGCCAGCTTTTCGCCCGCCTGCACCTTCTGGCCAGGCTGAACTGCCACATCGACCAACAGGCCGGGCATGGGCGACAGCAGGAACTTGGACAGGTCTGGCGGCGCCTTGAAGGGCATGAGCTTGTGCAACCGCGCGCCCAGTGGCGACAGGACCAGTGCGTCGATCTGCGTGCCGTTGTGTGCAATGCGCAGCGCCAGCGGGTTCTTGCCCACGCCCCGCTCCACCTGGGCGGTGAAGCCTTGGCCGTTGCACGCGCCCTGCACACGGATCTGGCCCAGCGTGGCGTTGCTACTGATCTGATAGCTATTACCGCCCACCTGGATGGCGCTGGAGCCCGATTTGTCTTCAAAGTCAGAGACCGTGACTTCGTGGTGCTGGTTCTGTCCTTCGGCGCCCAGCGTGACCACCACAAACTCCTCGCCCACCTTCACCTCGTGCCCCGCCAGCTGGCCGCTGATGCCCGAGGCACGTGCGCGGTAGCGGCGGTGCATGAACGCGGCCAGCGCCACCAGGAACAGCGGGTCGCTGTGCGGCACGTCTTCCGCGTTGAAGCCCTTGCCGTAGTTCTCGGCGATGAAGCCGGTGTTGAAGTCGCCGGTCACAAACTTGGGGTGCGCCAGCAGCGCGGCCTGGAACGGGATGTTGCTGCTGATGCCGCGAATCACGAAGCCGTTGAGCGCCGCGCGCATCTTGGCAATCGCGTCATTGCGGTCCGTGCCGTGCACGATGAGCTTGGCAATCATCGAGTCGTAGTACATGGGGATCTCGCCGCCCTCGTACACACCCGTGTCCACCCGCACGCCCAGCTTCTTGCTGGTGTCGGACTGGAACATGGTCTCCTCCGGCGGCTGAAAACGCACCAGGCGACCCGTGGATGGCAGGAAGTTGCGGAACGGGTCTTCGGCGTTGATGCGGCACTCAATGGCCCAGCCATCGCGCTTCACATCGGCCTGTGTCAATGGCAGCTTCTCACCCGCCGCCACGCGGATCATCAGCTCCACCAGGTCCAGGCCGGTGATGCATTCCGTCACCGGGTGCTCCACCTGCAGGCGGGTATTCATCTCCAGGAAGTAAAAATCCTGGTCCTTGCCGACCACAAACTCCACCGTGCCCGCGCTCTGGTACTTCACGGCCTTGGCCAGCGCCACGGCCTGTTCGCCCATGGCCTTGCGGGTGGCGTCGCTGATGAAAGGCGACGGCGCCTCCTCAATGACCTTCTGGTGGCGGCGCTGGATGGAGCATTCGCGCTCGTTCAGGTAGATCACATTGCCGTGGCTGTCGCCCAGCACCTGGATCTCGATGTGGCGTGGCTCCTGCACAAACTTCTCGATGAAGATGCGGTCGTCGCCAAAGCTGTTGCGGGCCTCGTTCTGGCAGCTGGCGAAGCCTTCAAACGCTTCCTTGTCGTTGTAGGCCACGCGCAGGCCCTTGCCGCCGCCGCCGGCCGAGGCTTTGATCATCACCGGGTAGCCGATGCCCTTGGCGATTTCCACCGCCTGCTCCGGGCCGCTGATGGCGTCGTTGTAGCCAGGAATGGTGTTGACCTTGGCCTCGTTGGCCAGCTTCTTGGAGGCGATCTTGTCGCCCATGGCCGCAATCGAATGCGCCTTGGGGCCGATGAAGGCAATGCCCTCGTCTTCGCAGCGCTTGGCAAAGGCTTCGTTTTCGGAGAGGAAGCCGTAGCCGGGGTGCACGGCTTGCGCGCCCGTCTGCTTGCAGGCGGCAATGATCTTGTCGGCCAGCAGGTAGGACTCGCGCGACGGCGCAGCGCCAATGTGCACAGCCTCGTCGGCCAGCTTGACATGGCGGGCTTCCTTGTCGGCGTCGGAGTAGACGGCGACGGTGGCGATGCCCATTTTTTTAGCGGTTGCGATGACTCGGCAAGCAATTTCGCCGCGATTCGCGATCAGGATCTTGGTAAACATGTTCTTGTGCTCCTTAGGCTCTTACAGCGGAATGTTTCCGTGTTTGCGCCAGGGGTTCTCCAGCTTCTTGTCGCGCAGCATCACCAGCGACCGGCAGATGCGCTTGCGTGTCTCGTGCGGCAGGATCACATCGTCGATAAAGCCGCGTGCACCGGCCACAAACGGGTTGGCAAAACGCTGCTTGTATTCCGCCTCCCGGGCGGCCAGCTTCACCGGGTCGTTCTTGTCTTCGCGGAAGATGATCTCTACCGCGCCCTTGGCGCCCATCACCGCAATTTCGGCGTTGGGCCAGGCCAGATTCACGTCGCCGCGCAGGTGCTTGGAGCTCATCACGTCGTATGCGCCGCCGTAGGCCTTGCGCGTGATGACGGTGATCTTGGGCACGGTGCACTCGGCATAGGCATACAGCAGTTTGGCGCCGTGTTTGATGATGCCGCCGTACTCTTGAGAAGTGCCGGGCATGAAGCCAGGCACGTCCACAAACGTGACCACGGGAATGTTGAAGGCGTCGCAAAAGCGCACAAAGCGCGCGGCCTTGATGCTCGACTTGATGTCCAGGCAACCGGCCAGCACCAGCGGCTGATTGGCCACGATGCCCACGGTCTGGCCTTCCATGCGGGCGAAGCCGATGAGGATGTTCTTGGCGTACTCGGGCTGCAGCTCGAAGAAGTCGCCATCGTCCACCGTCTTGAGGATCAGCTCCTTCATGTCGTAGGGCTTGTTGGGATTCTCGGGCACCAGGGTGTCCAGGCTCAGGTCCATGCGGTCGGCAGGGTCGTTGCTGGGGCGCACCGGGGCTTTTTCGCGGTTGTTGAGCGGCAGGTAGTTGTACAGGCGGCGCAGCATCATCAGCGCCTCCACGTCGTTCTCAAACGCCATGTCGGCCACACCGCTCTTGGTGGTGTGCGTCACGGCGCCGCCCAGTTCCTCGGCCGTCACCTCTTCGTGCGTCACGGTCTTCACGACTTCGGGGCCGGTGACGAACATGTACGAGCTGTCTTTCACCATGAAGATGAAGTCGGTCATCGCGGGCGAGTACACGGCGCCGCCAGCGCTGGGGCCCATGATCATGCTGATCTGAGGAATCACGCCGCTGGCGAGCACGTTCTTCTGGAACACGTCGGCATAGCCGCCGAGGGACGCCACACCTTCCTGGATGCGCGCGCCGCCCGAGTCGTTAAGGCCAATCACCGGTGCGCCCACCTTCATGGCCTGGTCCATCACCTTGCAGATCTTTTCGGCATGGGTTTCGCTCAGGGCCCCGCCAAACACCGTGAAGTCCTGGCTGAACACAAACACCAGGCGGCCGTTGATCATCCCGTAGCCCGTCACCACGCCATCGCCGGGGATCTTGTTGTCCTCCATGCCAAAGTCGGTGCAGCGGTGCTCGACGAACATGTCCCATTCCTCGAACGTACCGTCGTCCAGCAGCAGCTCGATGCGCTCGCGCGCGGTGAGCTTGCCCTTGGCGTGCTGCGCATCAATGCGCTTTTGCCCGCCGCCCAGGCGTGCCAGCGCACGCTTTTTCTCCAGTTGATCCAGGATGTCTTGCATGGTCGTCCTTTGGTGAATGGGTTGGTGTCTACTATTTATTTGATAGCTGCTTGCGCTTGATGGGTGTGCGCCAGCAGCAGATTTCTTGCTGCAGTCGATGCCGCAATACGTCCTGCGGCCACATCGGCCTGCATCTGGGGCAGCAGCTCACGCACCTGCGGGTGCTGGCGAAATGCGAGCTTGAGGCCCGCGTCGATGCGCTCCCACATCCAGGACAGCGCCTGCTTCTCGCGCCGCGTGGCCAAGCGGCCGTTGGCGGATTGCAGCTGGCGGAACTGCGTGACGGCGGCCCAGAAGCTGTCTACGCCCTGGCCCAGCAGCGCGCTGATCTGCACGACCTTGGGGTGCCACAGCGTTTCGTCGTGGTGTGCGTTTTCCGGATTGCCGTGTTGGCTGAGCAGGCGCAGGCTCGACGTGATCTGCGCCTCGGCGCGCGTGGCGGCGTTCTTGTCGATGTCGGCCTTGTTGATGACCACCAGGTCGGCAATCTCCATCACGCCCTTCTTGATGGCCTGCAGGTCGTCGCCTGCGTTGGGCAACTGCATCAACACGAACATATCCGTCATACCAGCTACCGCAATCTCGCTCTGGCCCACGCCCACGGTCTCGACGATGACCACGTCGTAACCCGCCGCCTCGCAGACCAGCATGGCTTCGCGGGTCTTCTCTGCGACTCCGCCCAGGGTGCCGCTCGACGGGCTGGGGCGGATGTAGGCTTTTTCGCGCACCGACAGGTGTTCCATGCGCGTCTTGTCGCCCAGGATGGAGCCGCCCGATACGGTGCTGGACGGGTCGATGGTGAGCACGGCCACGCGGTGGCCTTGGGCGATCAGGTACAGGCCCAAGGCTTCGATGAAGGTGGATTTGCCTACGCCGGGTACACCGCTGATGCCGAGGCGGAAGGCCTTGCCGGTGTGCGGGAGCAGCTGGGTCAGCAGCTCGTCGGCCTGGGCGCGATGGTCCACCCGCGTCGATTCGAGCAGTGTGATGGCTTTGGACATGGCACGGCGTTGAAGGGGGCCGGGTTGGCCCACCACTCCTTGGTAGAGATTCATGGCGCAACCTCCGCCGTGCGTGCATCGAACTCCGGGCTCCAACGGTACTCCAGATCGAACTCCTGCTCTTCCACCAGCCAGAAGCCATGGCGCAGGTAAAAGCGGTTGGCGTCGCTGCCGCGCAGCGCACCCAGCGTGATGTCCTGGCCCGCAGCCCGACCCTGTGCCTTGACCCATTCCAGCGCCCAGGCCCCCACACCGTGCCCCTGAGAAGCCGGGTGGATGTAGAGGTGATGCAGGCGCAGGCTGTCTGATCCTGTGTGCGGAATGAGCGTGAGGTAGCCCACACGCTCGCCGTTGAGGAGGATGTGCCGCATGCACGCAGGCTCGAACGCGCTGCGCAGGCGCTCTCGCACGCGCACCGGGTCAAAACGGCCCAGACGCTCCAGGCTTTCGCGCAAGGCCTCGGCGCGCAGGTCGGCCATGGACTCGAAGTCCTCGGCGGCGACGCTGCCCAAGCTCAACATGGACGGCTCCACCCAACTCACGCAGCCACAGCCTTGCGAATCTGCTCCAGCACATCCTTCGCGCTGGCCGGAATCGGTGTACCGGGGCCGTACACGCCCTTCACGCCGGATTCGTACAGGAAGTCATAGTCCTGGGCCGGGATCACCCCGCCCACAAACACGATGATGTCGTCCGCACCCTGGTCCTTGAGCGACTGGATGATGGCGGGCACCAGCGTCTTGTGGCCCGCAGCCAGCGTGCTCACGCCCACGGCGTGCACGTCGTTTTCAATCGCCTGGCGGGCGCATTCCTCGGGGGTCTGGAACAGCGGGCCCATGTCCACGTCAAAGCCCAGGTCGGCAAAGGCGGTGGCCACCACCTTGGCGCCGCGGTCGTGGCCGTCCTGGCCCAGCTTGGCGATCATCACGCGCGGGCGGCGGCCTTGTTCTTCGGCAAAGGCGTTGATTTCGGTCTTGAGTTTGTCCCAGCCTTCGGCCGAGTCATAGGCAGCTGCGTACACACCGGTCACCTTTTGCGTATCGGCGCGGTGGCGCCCAAAAACCTTCTCCAGCGCATCCGACACCTCCCCCACCGTGGCGCGCAGGCGCACGGCTTTGATCGACAGGTCCAGCAGGTTGCCTTCGCCGCTTTCTGCTGCAGAAGTGAGAGCATCCAAGGCTTGCTGGACGAGCGCAGAGTCGCGTTTTGACCGAATATTTTTGAGGCGTTCGATCTGACCGTCGCGCACCTTCACGTTGTCGATCTGCAGGATATCGACCGGGTCTTCCTTCGCCAGCTTGTACTTGTTGACGCCCACGATCACGTCCTTTCCGCTGTCGATGCGCGCCTGCTTCTCGGCGGCGGCAGCTTCGATCTTGAGCTTGGCCCAGCCGCTGTCCACGGCCTGGGTCATGCCGCCCATGGCCTCGACCTCTTCGATGATCTTCCAGGCCGCGTCGGCCATGTCCTGGGTCAGCTTTTCCATCATGTAGCTGCCGGCCCAGGGGTCGATCACGTTGGTGATGTGGGTCTCTTCCTGGATGATGAGCTGCGTGTTGCGCGCAATGCGGGCGCTGAACTCGGTGGGCAGCGCAATGGCTTCGTCAAAGCTGTTGGTGTGCAGGCTCTGCGTGCCACCAAACACTGCGGCCATGGCTTCGATGGTGGTGCGCACCACGTTGTTGTAGGGGTCCTGTTCGGTCAGGCTCCAGCCCGACGTCTGGCAGTGCGTGCGCAGCATCAGGCTCTTGGGGTTCTTGGCGCCCGTGGCCTTCATGATGCGGCACCACAGCAGGCGCGCGGCGCGCATCTTGGCGACTTCGAGGTAAAAGTTCATGCCAATCGCCCAGAAGAAGCTCAGGCGCCCGGCGAACTCGTCCACGTCCATGCCCTTGGCGATGGCGGTCTTCACATATTCCTTGCCGTCGGCCAAAGTGAAGGCCAGTTCCAGCGCCTGGTTGGCCCCGGCTTCCTGCATGTGGTAGCCGCTGATGGAGATCGAGTTGAACTTCGGCATGTTCTTGGCCGTGTACTCGATGATGTCGCCAATGATCTTCATCGACGGCTTGGGCGGGTAGATGTAGGTGTTGCGCACCATGAACTCTTTCAGAATGTCGTTCTGAATGGTTCCGGAAAGCTTGTCTTGCGAGACGCCCTGCTCTTCTGCCGCCACCACGTAGCCCGCCAGCACGGGTAGCACCGCACCGTTCATGGTCATCGATACGCTGACCTTGTCGAGCGGGATCTGGTCGAACAGGATCTTCATGTCTTCGACCGAATCAATCGCCACCCCGGCCTTGCCCACATCGCCCGTCACGCGGGGGTGGTCACTGTCGTAGCCCCGGTGGGTTGCCAGGTCAAACGCCACCGACACGCCCTGCCCGCCTGCGGCCAGCGCCTTCCGGTAGAACGCATTGGATTCTTCAGCGGTCGAAAAGCCTGCGTACTGGCGAATCGTCCAGGGCCGCACGGCATACATGGTGGCCTGCGGGCCGCGTAGGTAGGGCTCAAAACCCGGCAGCGTGTTGGCATACGGCAGACTGGCGGTGTCTTCGGCGGTGTACAGCGGCTTGACGGTGATGCCATCGGGCGTGACCCAGTTGAGGGCGCTGACATCGCCCCCCGGTGCCGACTTGGCTGCGGCCTTGGCCCAGGCTTCCAGCGAAGACGCGGCGAACTCTGGGGCGTTGTTGGTGGGTTTGTCACTCATGGCGAAAGCTACTCCGAAGATGGCATGGGGGCGTCCAACACGGCGCACAGGCGGTGACCGCACAGGTGCTGTGGTGTGGCGGCGAGTTTACATCATTCATAATTATTGATTCAAAATATTCTTCGCAGCTTACAATCCGCCCATGTCTGCCCTTACCCTCACGCCCCGCGCCCTGTACGAAGAAGTCGCCGAGCAGCTGCGCCAGCGCATCTTCCGCCGCGAGCTGGAGCCCGGCAGCTGGATCGACGAGCTCAAGATTGCGGAGGAATTCGGCATCAGCCGCACACCGCTGCGCGAGGCGCTGAAGGTGCTGGCCGCAGAAGGCCTGGTCACGATGAAGGTGCGCCGTGGCGCCTATGTGACGGAGATGAGCGAAAAAGACCTGCGCGACGTGTACCACCTGCTGAGCCTGCTGGAGAGCGATGCGGCCGGTGTGGTGGCCGAACAGGCCACCGAGGCGCAGCTGAAAACGCTGCAGGACCTGCACGCCGAGCTGGAAGCCGCCGTGGCAGACCGCGAAAAGTTCTTTGCCATCAACGAGCGCTTTCACATGCACCTGCTGGAGATGGCCGACAACCGCTGGCGCAGCCAGATGGTGGCCGACCTGCGCAAGGTGATGAAGCTCAACCGCCACAACTCGCTGTTCAAGCAAGGGCGTATTGAAGATTCGCTGGGCGAACACCGCGCCATCCTGGCCGCCATGGTGGCGCGCGACGCCAAGGCCACGGTCAAGGCCATGCAGGCGCACTTTGCGCAGGGGCTGGAAGCAGCGACCTGATTCTCAGCACCGGATCAGGCCGGTAGCCCGACGCCAGATCCCGTGGAACTCGGCTCCATCGCCCTCTCAGGAGCGATCTCAACCCGGTTGCGCCCGGTCGCCTTGGCCACATAAAGCGCCTCATCTGCGCGGCGCAGCAAGCTATCGAAGTGGGTGTCGTCGGCACGAAGCACTGCCAGGCCGATCGACACCGTCAATGGCAGCACCAGGTCACCCGCCGTGAACGGTGCCTGGGCGACGGCCTGGCGCAACCGCTCGCCAGCGGCCGGGGCGTCGTGCAGCTGCAGGTTGTCGAACAGCACCACAAACTCTTCACCACCTTGGCGAGCCGGTAGCTCAGCCCCTCGGCAGGCCGACTGCAGCCGCCCCGCCACATGCTTGAGGGCCACATCGCCCATCTCGTGGCCGTGCTCGTCGTTGATGCGCTTGAAGTGGTCAATGTCCACAATCGCCAGTCCAAAACCACCAGACGCCACGCTGGTGCGGGCTTGCTCAAAACGCTTCAGCCCCATCTCCACCAGCGTGCGGCGGTTGGGCAAGCCGGTCAGGTAGTCGGTGGAGGCGGCACGCTCCCACTGGCGGCGAATGCGCTCCGAGCACATCAGCAAGAACGCGGTGGTGCCGATCACGGGCAAGGTGGCGGCCACTATGGGGGTGGCAATGTTCATCCAGGCGCCCGCCCCCAGCACGCTGAAGGCCGGGTTCACCCCGATCACCACAAAGTAGCCCGCGCGGAACAGCACAAACAAGGCGACGGCCGTGAACAGGCCCGCCATCACGCGCCGACTGCGGGCATCGTCACGGCGCTCCTGCGAGACCAGCACCACAATGCAGGCCACCATCAGCACCGACCAGACCACCGACACCGTCAGGATGCGCCCCCCGACATCGGCCGTACCCAAAGTCAGCCAGAAAACGGCCACCGTGCCCAGCGCCGCAGGCACCATGACCCACAGCTGGTCTTTGAGTCCGTAGAACTGCCGCAAAGCACGCAGATAACCGGTAAACCCGAACATCACCAGCGCATTGGCCAGGGCCAACGTGTAGGCAGGCGGGTTGAGACCTTGCGCAGCAAACAGGATGGAGCCCCCGGCAAACAGCAGCGTGGCAACGCGCCAGCTGGCCGCTGCGGGGCGCATGGGCAAAGGCAGGTCCTTGTGCATCAGGCCAAGTACCCCACCGTTTGCCAGCATCATGAGTGTGGCAATGAAAAAGATGGTGACGGGGTCCATGGGTGTTGCAGGTGCGGCGTTCGCGTGGCTGTGGAATGGCGCCTATTGTGCCCATGGCGCCTGCAGCCTTCGGCGCGCCATATGGCAGCCCCCCAAGTGCCCACCCCGGTATTCCATCTTTAGGAATGCACCATTTCTCACAAAGCAGGCCACCGGATGGGCGCCCCAGGCACCGGCGCTGGCTATGATCCCCGGGTTTGCCCTGATCCGGGCCAAACGCTCCCGGCAACGCGCTCCAGAACGAGCGCGCGCCCGACTGAAAGCCCCGCTGCGGGCCCCTTTCGCCAGCCAGATGACCTCCGCCACGACCCCCACCCGAATTTCCGACGTTCAGACACTGCCCCAACTGCTGGCTTTCCGGGTGGGTCAGACGCCCCAGGCCGAGGCCTTCCGCGCCTACGACACAGCCAGCCAGTCCTGGCAAAGCCTGAACTGGGCGCAGGCTGCTGATCGCATCGCCACCTGGACCCAGGCCCTGGCCGCGCTTCAACTGCCCCCGGCCGCCCGCGTGGCCATCCTGCTGCCCAACGGCCTGCACGCCATGTGCGCCGACCAGGCCACACTGGCCACGGGCTGCGTGCCGGTGCCCCTGCACGCCATCGACAACCCCGGCAGCATTGCCTACATCCTGGCGGACTGCGAGGCCTCGATGCTCATCGTGGGCCAGGCCGAGCAGTGGGAAAAGATCCGCGCCGTGGGCACGCCGTTCCCGGCCCTGCGGGCGGTGGTGATCACCGACGACGACACTTCAACCTTCTCTCCCACCGCCGCTTCGGCCGATGGCCCTGCCGTGGGCTCGCTGGCGCAGTGGCTGGCGGGGGCCGGGGCAGCAGCGGCCCCCACACCTCCGGGGGCAGACGACCTGGCGGCCATCGTCTACACCTCGGGCACCACGGGCAAGCCCAAGGGCGTGATGCTCACGCACCGCAACGTGGTCAGCGATGTGAAGGCGGTGCTCGACCGCATCGCCCCCACAGTGGACGACGTGTTCCTGTCGTTCCTGCCGCTGTCGCACACGTTCGAGCGCACGGGGGGTTACTACCTGCCGATTGCGGCGGGCAGCTGCGTGGCCTATGCGCGCTCGGTGGCGCAACTGGCCGAGGACCTCAAGACCGTGCGTCCCACCGTGCTGGTGTCTGTGCCCCGCATTTACGAGCGCATCCACGCCAAGCTGCTCGAAAAACTCTCCCCCACGCCCTGGAAGATGCAGCTGTATGAAGCCGCGCAGAACAAAGGCTGGGCCCGCTTCTGTGCCGTGCAAGGCCTGCCCGCCCCGGTAGCCAGCGAAGGCCAGGCCGCAGGCTGGATGGCCGCCCTGCCCTGGCCCCTTCTGCAGGCGCTGGTCGCCAAGCCGCTGCTGGCCCAGTTTGGCGGCCGTGTGCGGGTGGCGGTGAGCGGCGGCGCGCCGCTGTCGCCCACCATTGCCAAGTGCTTTTTGGGCCTGGGCCTGCCGCTGGTGCAGGGCTACGGCATGACCGAGACTGCGCCTGTGGTGTCGGTGAACTCGCTGGACGACAACGATCCTGCCTGCGTGGGCAAGGCCCTGCCCGGTGTAGAGGTGCGCATCGGCGAAAACCGCGAACTGCAGGTGCGCGGCCCCATCGTGATGAAGGGCTACTGGAAGCGCCCGGAAGACACCGCGCGCATCCTGAGCCCCGACGGCTGGCTGGGCACGGGCGATCAGGCAGAGATTGTGAACGGCCGCATCTACATCAAGGGCCGCATCAAGGAGATCATCGTCACCTCCACCGGCGAAAAGGTGCCGCCGGGCGACCTGGAACTGGCCATGCTGGCCGACCCGCTGCTGGAGCAGACCTTTGTGGTGGGCGAGAACCGCCCCTTCATCGCCTGTGTGGCCGTGCTGAACGCGGGCGAGTGGCAGCGTCTGGCGGCCGACCTGGGCCTGCCCGCGCAAGACGCGGCAAGCCTGAACCACCCGAGCGTGCACCGCGCAGTGCTGGCGCGCATTGAAAAGAACACCGCCAGCTTTGCCCGCTATGCCGTGCCCCGCGCCGTGCACTGCACCCTGGAGCCGTGGACCATCGAGAACACCTTCATGACCCCCACGCTCAAGCTCAAGCGCAACAACCTGATGGCGCACTTTGCCGAAGCGATAGAGGGGATGTACCAGAAGCCGGGCGGGCGCTGAGCGTCTGGCAGCACCGCACCAGGCCAGCAGCACTCCTGCAGCGGTTTTGAGACGAAAAATGCCCCATGACCGTAGGAATTGCAGTTTTTGAATTCATACGGCCAATAGGCTTCATGCGATTTTTTCCAGCGCTTGCGCCCCCTCCCCCGCATACGCCACCCCAAACCGGTTCGCCAGAAAATCCCCCAGCCGCACCGCCTCCTGCCCCACAAAGCCCCGCTGCGGCAGCCGCCCCTGGGCCACCAGGTCGAGCGCCGTGCAGATGCCCGCTGCCGTGGTGAGCTGGATGGCGCTGAGCCGGTGCCCCGCCAGTTCGGTGCCGACGATGCGGGCCGAGTAGGACTCCTGCACCAGCCGCCCGCCGCGTTGGCCCGCTGCGGTGGCAAAAATCACGATCACATCCTGGTCGGTGGTGGGAATGGCGCTCTCCAGGATGTCCTTG
Source organism: Acidovorax sp. GW101-11A03 (assembly GCF_059424825.1). Lineage (NCBI taxonomy): Bacteria > Pseudomonadati > Pseudomonadota > Betaproteobacteria > Burkholderiales > Comamonadaceae > Acidovorax > Acidovorax sp. GW101-11A03. Next base: position 29,195 of record NZ_JBWKZU010000020.1, read on the forward strand.
AGCAAATCGCGCCGGTCGCGCAGGCGCAGGTCATTGAGCAGCAGTTTGAGGATGGCGTTGTGACCCGAGTAGCGGATGGACTGGTAGTCCACCTGCCGTGCCTTGCCCGCCAGCGTCTCGGTGAGCGTGCCCAGACCACCCGAGGTGTTGAAGGCCTCGTATTCCACGCCATCGAGCGCAAAGGTTTCCAGCCCTTCCAGCGCCGGCACGGTGGTGCGCACGCCGTCCACAATGGCTTCGCAGGGGTTGCAGTACTCGTTGATGAGGCCTTCGGTGCTCCAGGTCAGGTTGTAGCGCAGGGCGCCCTGGGGGTAGCGGGGCAGCGCGCCCACGCGCATGCGCAGGGTGTGCAGGGTGTCAAAACGGCGAGCCAGGTCGTTGCCCACGATGCCGATAAAACCCGGCGCCAGGCCGCACTGGGGCATGAGCACGCTGCGCGCGTTGGCGGCCAGGGCACGGATGGCCTGGGTGCTGGCCACGTCTTCGGTCAGGTCGAAGTAGTGCACACCTGCGCTTGCGCACAACGTGGCTACGGGCACGGCGCGGTGAAACGGCAGCGCGTTCAGCACGGCACAACGGCCGTCGATGGCGGCTTGCAAACTGGTGTCGTCGCTCACCAGGCGGGTGGCCACGCCCAGAGCAGCCACCTCGGCCAGGCGGGCGGGGTCGCGGTCGGCCACCAGGATGTCGTAGTCACCGGCCTGCTGCAACAAGAGCGCCATGGCAAAGCCAATATGGCCTGCACCCAGGATGGTGATGGCGTGGCGGGTGGAAAAAGCGGTCATGGCAGTGCTCCTGATGTGTGCTGGCGGCCGGGCCGCAGCGGCGGTGAAAGATGCCTTGATGCTAGGCAAGGGTACTGTCAATGTGTAGCCACTAGATTGTCGAAAAATCATTCCTGAAACGTCATAACGGCGAATATCATGGCCACTATGACTTTTACGCCCGCCCCCCCCACCGCCCCGCCCACGCTGGACGCTACCGACCGCCAGTTGCTGAGCCTGCTGCAGGCCAATGCGCGCGAAGGCACGGCGCAGCTCGCACGCCAGCGGGGGCGGGCGCGCACCACCGTGGTGGCGCGCATTGCGCGGCTGGAGCGTTCGGGCGTGGTGGCGGGCTATGGCGTGCGGCTGGGGGCACGGCTCGATGCCACCACGGTGCGGGCCTGGTGCAGCATCAGTGTGCTGCCCAAGGCAGCGCCCGCCGTGCTGCGCGCGCTGGAGGCCATGGCCGAGGTCGAGGAGGTGTCGGCTGTGAGTGGGCCGTTTGACTACCTGGTGTTTTTGCGCTGCACGAGCCACGAGCAGCTCGACACCCTGCTCGACCGCGTAGGCCAGCTCGACGGCGTGCACCAGACGCAGACCAGCATCGTGCTCAGCCGCAAGATCGACCGGCGAAGTATTGGGTGACATCCCCCTGAGCGGCTGCGCCGCTTCCCCCTTCTCTCGATTCACTGCGCGAATCGGGAAGGGGGACGATGCCCTCGCTGCGGGGCGGCCCTTGCTAGGCATCCCTGGCCTGGGCCGCGCCAGTCACCACCAGCGCGCCCGCAAGGCACTCGATAGCTATCTTTTTCGGAGCCGCCAGCGCTTACCCATCAATCTCTGTCGGGCAACTCACCACAAACTGATCAGGCCTCGAACTGCGTCGGGTTCTTGCCCCGGATGGGCGCATAGAACGCCTTGATGGTTGCCATGTCGCGCTCCACGTCGCCCGTGGGCTCAAACACCGGGCCCAGGCCACCGACCTTGCGGCCGTAGTCCACAAAGGCCAGCACGATGGGCACGCCCGCCTGCTGGGCGATGTAGTAAAAGCCCGTCTTCCAGTGCCGCGTCTTGCCGCGCGTGCCTTCGGGCGGCACGATGAGCTGCATGGGACCATCCGCTTCCCGCATGGCCTGGGCTGAGCTGGCCACCAGGTTGTTTGCCTGCTCCCGGTTCACCGGAATGCCACCCAGCCAGCGCATCACCCCGCCAAATGGCGCCTTGAAGAGGCTGTGTTTGCCCATCCAGTACACCCGCAGCCGCAGCGAGAACGCCAGCATCAAGGTGTACGGCAGGTCCCAGTTGCTGGTGTGAGGCGCGGCGATCAGCACGCTTTTGGCGGCATGGGCGGGCAAGGCGCCTTCGACCTTCCAGCCGGTGATGCGCAGGATCAAGCGGGAAAAAGCGCGCAGGAGCGTGTTGACAACCGGCGTGTCAAAAATGGTGTGGTGCATGGGAGGGCGGGTGACGAAACAGGGCCCGCAGGCAGGGCCCAGGCGCTGCGCCGGGCGCCGCGCAGGCATCAAAAGCGCCGCAATTGTCGCCGATGGCCCCGATGCCCCACCTTGACGCAAGGCAATGCGCCGCCGGGGCAGCGGCCACTCAAAGGAAAGAAAACTCTCATTTTGATAGCAACTTGGGCACAACAGATATGCGGTAGAGCCCGATTTGGAGCAAAACCACACGCTGGCCCTGGACGGGAGCGCAATGGGATAATTGCGGTCTTTCGACTGCAGCCTGCGGCCGTCTCGCGCACCGAACGGGCGCCCCGCTGCAGACCACTCCCTTCCCCGTCCTCCGTTTTTGCCCCGTGGAACCCACCCTGAGCCCCTGGCGCATGTCCATCGCCCCCATGATGGACTGGACCGACCGCCACTGCCGTTACTTTCACCGGCTGCTGACCCGCCAGACCCTGCTGTACACCGAGATGGTGAACGCGGGCGGCATCCTGTATGGCGGTACCGAGCGCCACCTGCGCTTCAATGCCGAAGAGCACCCCGTGGCACTGCAGCTGGGCGGCAACGAGCCCGACAAGCTGGCCCAGGCCGCGCGGCTGGGCGAGCAATGGGGCTACGACGAAATCAACCTCAACTGCGGCTGTCCCAGCGACCGGGTGCAGCGCGGCGCCTTTGGCGCGAGCCTGATGAAGGCGCCCCAACTGGTGGCCGACTGCGTCAAGGCCATGAATGACGTGGTCAGCGTGCCCGTGACCGTGAAGCACCGCATCGGCATCGACAAGGTGGAGGACTATGGTTTCGTGCGCGACTTCATCGGCACCGTGGCCGAAGCGGGCTGCACCGTGTTCATCGTGCATGCGCGCAACGCCTGGCTGCAAGGTCTGAGCCCCAAGGAAAACCGCGACATACCGCCCCTGCGCTACGAGGTGGTGCACCGCCTCAAGGCCGAGTTTCCGCAGTTCACCATTGCCATCAACGGCGGCATCCAGACCGATGACGTCGTGCTGCAGCAGCTCGACCACCTGGACGGCGTGATGATCGGCCGCGAGGCGTATCACAACCCCTGGTGGCTGGCCCGCTGGGACCAGCTTTACTACGGCGGCGCCCCCTGCCCCCTGACGCGCGAAGAGGTGGAGGTGGCCATGGTTGAGTACATGGAACGCGAGGCAGCGCAACACGGCACCCCCTGGCCCCACATCGCCCGCCACATGCTGGGCCTGCGCCACAGCCTGCCCGGCGCCCGCATCTGGCGCCAGGTGTGGAGCAACCATTTGCTCAAGGACCGGCCCGCGCGCGAGGTGCATGCGCTGGCGATGGACACCTATGGCACCTTCGCCTATGGGCAATCGGCCGAAGCAGAAACGGCAAGTTCAGCGAGACAAGAATGAAGCGGCGTGCCCGTCTCACCGGCAACGAAAAAACAGTGAAGGCGGACCCAGTTCTCGGCCGAACGATTCTGCGCGCTCCCCTGCCGTCGGATGAAGCCATTTTTACAACCTTGGCTCAGCGGAGCCGCAGACTGCATGCCCCCTGGACTTTGGCGCCGTCAACCCCTGAAGCATTTGCAGCCTACCTGGAACAAATGGAGTCACCTGCAAACCGTTGCTTCTTGGTCTGCCTGAAAGACTCGGCCCACGGTGATGAACAAATTGCGGGCGCCTTTCACATCTCCCAGATCGCAATGGGCAATTTCTGTAGCGCCTACCTGGGCTACTACGTTTTTGCGGGGTACGAACGCCGTGGGGTAATGCGCGCGGGACTACAACAACTGATCCGCCACGCATTTGGCGCTATGAAACTGCACCGTTTGGAGGCCAACATCCAAGTTGGAAATACAGCGTCCATCGCCCTGGTAAAGGCCTGTGGGTTCAATCAGGAAGGCTTCTCGCCCCGCTATCTCAAAATCAACGGTCGCTGGCGTGACCATGAGCGCTGGGCCTTGGTCGCCCGGTGATTAGCCCGCCCGCAACCTGACGCTTCTGGCTCGGCTGTTTCTTTGTCGGCGTGCGCTACACCTGCCGAGCCAGCCACACCGCCAGTGGCTCGGGCCGACCGAACAGGTAGCCCTGCAGGCATTCGCACTGGTTCTGCAGCAGAAAATCGGCCTGGGCGCGGGTTTCAACACCCTCGGCCACCACGCGCAGATTCAGATGGCTGGCCACCGAAAGGATGGACTGCACGATGGCGGTGTCGCTCGGGTCGTCGGGCGTGTCCTGCACAAAACTCTTGTCGATCTTGAGTTCAAACAGCGGCAGGCGCTTGAGGTAGGCCAGGCTCGAATAGCCCGTGCCAAAGTCGTCGATGGAAAAGCGCACGCCCAGGCCCACGATTTCGGTCATGCGGGCAATCGTGTCGTCCAGGTCTTCGATGAGCAGGCTTTCCGTCACCTCCAGGATCAGGTTGCCGGGGTGGGCTCCGGTGTGGGCCAGCACATGGCGCACGCGCTCGACAAAATCATCCTGGCGAAACTGCCGCTGGCTCACGTTGACCGACAGCGACAGCTCCCGCCCCGCCGCCTGCAGGTGCGCCAGGGTTTCGCAGGCCTGTTGGATCATCCAGTCGCCCATGCGCAGGATCAGGCCCGAGGCCTCGGCAATGGGGATGAAGCGGCTGGGCGGTACGTTGCCGCGCACAGGGTGGGTCCAGCGCATCAGCAGCTCGCCGCCCACTACGGCGCCTGTGGCGTCCACCTGGCTTTGCACAAAGGCAGCCAGCTGCCCTTCGGCCTGGGCCTTTTTCAGGTCCTGCTCCAGCGCCAGGCGCTCCTGCACGTCGGCCTGCATGGCGGCTTCGTAGAAGCGGATGCGGTTGCGGCCCAGGTCCTTGGCGCGGTACATGGCGGTGTCGGCCTCGCGCAGCAGGTCTTCCACGCCCTCGCCACGCTTGGGGAACAGCGTGATGCCAATGCTGCCCGTGGTGCTGTAGAGGTGGGTGGCAATGGTGTACGGCGCCTCCAGCACCGCGCGGATCTCCTCGGCCACCAGCAGGGCCGCGCGCCCGGCCGATTCCATGTCGGAGGCCACGTTGTGCACCAGCACCACGAACTCGTCGCCGCCCAGCCGGGCCACGGTGTCGCCCGGGCGCAGCTGCTGTGTGAGGCGCTGGGCCACCTGCATCAGCAGCGCATCGCCCACGGTGTGCCCGCGCGCGTCGTTGATCTGCTTGAAGTTGTCGAGGTCGATATAGAGCACCGCCCCCACCTGGGCGGCATTGAGGGCGCTGTGCAGGGCGTGTTCCATGCGGTCGAGCAGCATGCGCCGGTTGGGCAGGCCGGTGAGGCCGTCGAAGTACGCCAGCTGGTGCGAGCGCGCCTCGGCCTGCTTGCGCTCGGTGATGTCGCGCGACAAGGCGATGAACCGGGCTTCGTCGCCGGGCATGGCGGCGTCCTTGCGGGCGATGGACAGCTCAAACCAGTGGGTGGTGCCCCCCAGCTCCAGCCGGTACTGATGGCCCGCCGAGTACCCCGTGTGGTGCGCGGCCTCCAGCGCAGCATGGCAGCCCGCCGCAGCTTCGGGCGGAACCACTTCGCTCATCAAACGCCCCAGAAACATTTCGGGTGGCATGGCCAGCAGGTCTGACCGCGCCGAACGGTAGTGGTGGATCCGGCCGTCGAGGCCCAGTTCGAACAGCAGGTCGGGGATGGCGTTGAGCGTGCTCTCCAGGTCGTCGCGCGTGGCGCGCAGCTCGGCGGTCATGCCATGCGCCAGCGCCACGGCGCGCTCGCGCCCGGTGGCCAACAGCCAGGTCAACCAGGACAGAAGCAGGCCCAGGGTCACGCCCACCGCTGCGATCATGTAGTGGCTTTCCTCCCGATGGCGCAGGAAAAAACTGGGCGTGGGCTGCATCACCAGCGTCCATGTACGCCCGCCAATTTGCAGCGTGCGCAGCGCTTGAGGCGCGGACGCAGCACCTCTGTCGCCCCCGGGGGCCACCGGTGCCTTGTCGGCCGATGTCCCGTACAGGCGCAATCCATCCGGTTTTGCCACACCGTCGTACAGAGTGATCTCGATGTCCGGGTCCAGCTCACGCGCCATTCCGGCGATGACGTCGCCCGCCCGGAACGGGGCCGAAACCCAGCCAACCAGACCGGCCCGGCGCACCAGCTGCGTGCTTGTGTCTGCCTGCGGGGCGTAGATAGGCAGGTACATCACCACCCCAGGCGGTGCTGCCGTCGTCGAGGTGTCGTTTTGCAGCAGGGTGAGCGGTGCGCTGAGCGCCAGTTCCCCGCTGTCCCTGGCCCGCTCCAGCGCCTCGCGTGCAGCTGGAATGGTCAGCGTGTCATATCCCAGCGCACGCACGTTGTCGCCCCGCAGTGGCTCGATGTGCGTGATGGGAGCGTATGCAGCGCGCACACCCGGAGGGAGGACGCTGTAGTGGGGAAACCCGCGCCGACGCATGTCGGCAATGTGCAGGTCAATTTGTGGCTCAAACAGGTGAAGTATCAAAGATACCCCCTGCAGGCCGGGCCGGGTCTCCTGCAATTGCAGGGCCTCCACGTAGGTCTTGAACTCCTCTCTGCTGATGCGCTCGGAACCCTCGAAGTACCCTTTCACGCCGCGCAGCACCACCTCATACGTGGCCATGCGGTCCTTGAGGTTGTAGGCCACCTGGTCGGCTGCGACCTCAAAATTCAGAGCGTTCTTGGCCTGGACATTGTCTTCCTCGCCCTGCCAGTAGAGATAGGAAAGACCCAGTGCCAACATACCTACCAGCGGTGGCAGGACCAGGGGCACCCAGCGCCGCCTGGTGATGGCGCTGGCGCTGGTTACAGCCTCCCGCACGCCAGCAGCGGTGGTATCGTCGTCAGCAGGGACTGGAGGGTGAGATGGAGGCATGGCAAGGTACCAAGGCGTGCACCATTATGGGCCTGCGTTCAGCGCCGCCAAGTGCTGTTTGGCAGCTGGGGCAAGCTCTGCGCCGACAGGCATTGCCCTGATTGGCCCGGTCCTGCACCAGAGCTTCGGCGCTCCTTGGTGGTTGGTTTTCAAATCGGCGCATTCTGCGCACCCCGCACATGGCATCACTTGACTTTGACCTGGAAGAATCACAGTTCCGCACCTACTACGCGCAACAGACCACGGCGCTGCAGGCCGCATGCACGGCCATCACCAGCCTGGTGGCGGCTGCGGTGGCGCAAGCGGGAGGCATCGACATCGCCAAGGTGGAAGGCCGCGTGAAGGATGCCGACGAGTGCATCCGAAAATTTGTGCGCAAGTACCGCCCGGCGCTGGAAGAAAGCAACACGCCTTATGACATCCAGAGCTACATCTCCGACCTCATCGGGGTGCGGGTGGTGTGCCTGTATGGGGACGAATTGGAGAAAGTGGCACAGATCATGCGCGCCCGTTTTGCGGTGATTGACGTCACGGACAAGGTTGCGGCCGTGGAGAGCACCGAGGCATCGTTTGGCTACAAGGGTCTGCACCTGGATCTGCGCCTGGGCGCCGCAGAGCGCGACTTGCCGGAACACGCGGCCTATGCCCACTGGGCGTTCGAGCTGCAGGTGCGCACCATCATCCAGGACTCCTGGAGCGTGCTGGACCACAAGATCAAGTACAAGAAATCCATCCCGCAGCAGCTCAAGCGGCGCATCAATGTGCTGTCGGCCTTGTTCGAGCTGGCCGACCGGGAGTTCCTGCAGATCCGCGACGCCACGGCGGCCGAGCTGTTGCAAGCCCCCGACGAGACTGCCGACACTGCGCTGGACGCCCCTGCCGACGCGCTGGCCCCCCACAAGGCGGCAGGCGGCAGCAGCGAGCTGAACGCCTTCACCTTCCTCAAGATCGCCACCCATTTCTTCAAGGACTTCGAGTTCGAACCCTCCAAGGTCGATGGGTTTGTGGACGACATCCAGGCCTGGTCGCCGCGCATGACACGCGCGCGCTTCAACACCCTGATGCGCGAGACCATCGGCGTGGTCAAGCGCTACAAACAGCACTTCGAGGAGCAGAACCCCCAGGGCAGCTTCAACCCCTACACGGTGATGCGCCACTGTCTGTACCTGAGCAACAAGACCGCCTTCCGCGCGGCGCTGCGCAATTCGGCGCGCGAGGCGTTCGAAGCCTGGCTGGTCGACAACACCGACCCCCGGCCGCATTGACCAGTTTGAGGAGGCGCCACGGGCCGGGCAGCCGGAGGCCCCGCATGTCGCATAGGCGACTTGGCATTGGTGGTTTTACTCCATGCGCTTGTTACCAAGTGCTGCTATATTGCACTGCAACAAATCGGAGTTTCGCCCCATGCTGTACCACATCTACGAAACCCAGCGCTCCCTGATGGAGCCCTTTACAGACTTTGCGCAGGCGGCTTCCAAGTTGTTCAGCAACCCGGTGTCGCCCCTGAGCCAGACATCGGCAGCCCAGCGCATGGCAGCGGGCTACGACCTGCTCTACCGCCTGGGCAAGGACTACGAAAAGCCTGCGTTCGACATCCACACCGTGGACGTGAACGGCATCGGTGTCGCCATCCATGAGCGCATCGAGGTGAACAAGCCGTTCTGCGAGCTGCGCCGCTTCAAGCGCTTTTCGGACGACCCCGCCACGCTCACCAAGCTCAAGGGCCAGCCCGTGGTGCTGATCGTGGCGCCGCTGTCGGGCCACTACGCCACCTTGCTGCGCGACACCGTGCGCACCATGCTCAAGGACCACAAGGTCTACATCACCGACTGGAAAAACGCCCGCCTGGTGCCGCTGTCCGAGGGGGAGTTCCACCTGGACGACTACGTGAACTACGTGCAGGAATTCATCCGCCACCTGCAGGGCCAGTACGGCAACTGCCATGTGATCAGCGTGTGCCAGCCCACCGTGCCGGTGCTGGCGGCCGTATCGCTGATGGCCAGCCGCGGCGAGAAGACGCCGCTGACCATGACCATGATGGGCGGCCCCATCGACGCGCGCAAGTCGCCCACCGCCGTGAACAACCTGGCCACGAACCGCAGCTACGAATGGTTTGAGAACAACGTCATCTACCGCGTGCCCGACAAGTTCCCTGGCGCGGGCCGCCGCGTGTACCCGGGCTTCCTGCAGTACACGGGTTTTGTGGCGATGAACCCCGACCGCCATGCCAACAGCCACTACGACTACTTCAAGGACCTGATCAAGGGCGACGACGCCAGCGCCGAGGCCCACCGCAAGTTCTACGACGAGTACAACGCCGTGCTGGACATGGATGCGGACTACTACCTGGAAACCATTCAGACCGTGTTCCAGGACTACAAGCTGGTCAACGGCACCTGGGATGTGCGCTCGCCCACGGGCAAGATCGAGCGCGTGCGCCCGCAGGACATCACCACCACCGCCTTGTTCACCGTGGAGGGTGAGCTGGACGACATCTCCGGCTCGGGCCAGACCGAAGCCGCCCACGACCTGTGCAGCGGCATCGTGCGCAAGGAACAGCGCCACCTGGAGGCCAAGGGTGCAGGCCACTACGGCATCTTCAGCGGCCGCCGCTGGCGCGATCTGGTGTACCCCAAGGTGCGCGAGTTCATTCTGGAACACGAACTGCCCCGCGCCCAGGCCGCTCCATCCAACGTTGCGCCCGAGGCCAAGGCAGCAACGCCCTCTGCCAAACCAAAGGCCGCCCCTCAGCCCAAGACCGCAGCAAAGACGGCTCAGACAGCCAAGGCAGCACCTTCGGCCCCACGCGCCCGCGCAGCAGCCTCCAAAACTGCCGCGCCCACCGCCACCGTGGCCACACGCTGGGTGAAGACAGAGGGTGCCGCACAGCCGACCGGTGCAGCAGAGCCGGCGCCCGCCGACCTCGGTACAGCCAAGGCCACGGCGGTCACGGCAGCCCCGGCCCGCAGCGCCAGCCGCAGCAGCAAGGCGCGCAAGGCTTGATCCGCCAGCCGGAAGCCCAACCCGCCCGCGCCGCCCCGATGGAACTTGCAGCGCGGATTGACGCCGCGCTGCCCCAGACGCAGTGCACACGCTGCGGCTACCCTGACTGCGCTACGTATGCGCAGGCCATCGCCAGCGGCGAGGCCGCCATCAACCAGTGCCCGCCCGGTGGCTCCGAGGGTGTGGCGCGTCTGGCGGCCATCACGGGCCAGGCCGTGCTGCCACTGAGCGCCGAACACGGCGTGGAAGGCCCGCGCACTGTGGCCTTTATTGACGAAGCCTGGTGCATCGGCTGTACGTTGTGTATCAAGGCCTGCCCCACAGACGCCATCGTGGGCTCCAACAAGCGGATGCACACCGTGATCGAGCCATATTGCACCGGGTGCGAGCTGTGTATCCCCGTCTGCCCGGTGGACTGCATTCAGCTGGAAACCGCTAGCGGCGCAGCCACCGGCTGGGCCGCGTGGTCTGCCCCCCTGGCCGAGCAGGCCCGGGCGCGCTACCAGCAGCATCGCCAGCGGGTGCCTTTGGAAGATGCGGAAGAAGAACCGGCAGCGGCGATGGACGCTCCTGCACCTGGCTCCACCAGCCCCCCAACCAGCGCCGCCGACGCGCGCAAGGCCGCCATAGCAGCGGCTATGGAGCGCGCGCGACAGCTCAGGGAGCAAAACCCGCGCTGAAATTCGGGGCTCGCCCCTTCGACCATGCCACGGGGCAGAAGGAAAAATCACCCCGTCAACGGGCCGCCAGCGACTTGTAGACCCCGCAGCCTACGTACAAGTCCCCCACACGGCTCACATAAGACATCTTGGTCTGCACCGCACCCGTGGCCGGGTTGTTGATGTCGTACTCCACCCAGCCAGGGGTCCGGTCGGCCTGTGCCACGATGTCGCTCACCAGCCGGTCGCCCGCAATGCCGGGGATGTCCTGCACCCGGGTGCCCACCTTGGCGGGGTTGCCCCCAAACGCCCGGTAGGTCCCTGCGCTGTCCAACACAAACACATACATGTCCCGATCGTGGTACGGCTGGTTCTTGTCCGTCAGGCTGCGCAGGAACTGGTCCTGCGAGGTGGTTTTGTAGAGGGCCACGGCCTTCTGCACCAAGGCCACCGCTTCATCGGCCGTGCCCTGCTGCAACCGGAATGCCGCCACCGCCCGAGACAGGGTGGAGGCACGCTGCTCCAGCGCCTCGGCCTGCGCCACCGCCTGGCCCACCATCTGCGCGTTGTGCTGGGTGATCTGGTCCAGCTGCTGCACGGCCGAACTCACCTCGCTCAGCCCTGTGCTTTGCTCTGCACTGGAGCCGGAAATTTCCGTCATGCTGGCGGCCACACTGCGAATACCGCCCGCCATGTTGGCAATCCCATCCCCTGCCGAGCGGATCAACCCGGCGCTGGCCTCGACCTGGCTCACCGAGGCGCCGATCAGCTCCCGGATCTCGCGTGCCGCATCGCCCGAGCGTTTGGCCAGGGTACGCACCTCACCCGCCACCACGGCAAAGCCCCGGCCCTGCTCGCCCGCCCGGGCGGCCTCCACCGCAGCGTTCAGCGCGAGGATGTTGGTCTGGAAGGCAATGCTGTCAATGACGCCAATGATTTCGGTCATGCGGCGGGCGCCCTGCTGGATGGCCTCCACCGACTGGACCGCCCGGGCCATGGCCTCGGCACCCGCATCGGCCGCCTTGCGCACATCGGCCGCCCGCGCATCGGCGCTGCGGGCGGTTTGGGCGTTGTTCTGCACGGCCGACGAGAGCTGCTCGACACTGGCAGCGGTCTGCTCCAGGTTGGCGGCCTGCTGCTCGGTGCGGTCGGCCAGCGAGCGGTTGCCTTGTGCCAGGCTCTGGCCCGCATGGGCTACCAGGGCCGCATTGCTGCGGATGTCGGCCACCATGGACGACAGGGTGAGCACCATCTGGTCCAGCGACTTCGCCTTGGCCCCCACTTCGTCCTGGCCGTACACACCGGCACGGGTACTGAGATCGCCTTGGGTGGTCTTTTCCATGGCGCGGGACAGCCCCTCCAGATCGGACGACAGACTCAGGTACAGCGCCAGCAGCCCATAGAGCAAGGCCAACGCCCCCACGGCCCCGCCCCATCCCGGCGCCGCAGCGGTGGCAACCAGCACCACCGCCATCAACACACCCAGCGTCACCAGTTTGCCGGGCAGGTGCCATCTGCGCATCCACCAGAGTCCGGGGCGCAGTGGTAGAAATCCAGACATCTTGTCTCCTGTTATGGTTCTTTCCAGCGGCGGATGCTATGTCCCCGCTCTTACGTCGGATTGACACAGGGCCTCCGGGGCGACAGGCCTGCATCCGCAGCGGCGCCTGACGACCTGGCCACACCTGGCGCACAGGCCTTTGCACAGTGGCCATCGCCCATAATGTCGCACCATGAACCCCCTGCTCTCCCACCTTCAGCCCTACCCGTTCGAGCGGCTGCGGCAACTCTTTGCGGGGGTCACGCCCCCGGCGGCCTACAGCCCCATCAGCCTGGGCATGGGTGAACCGCGCCATCCTACACCGCAGTTCATCAAGGATGCACTTAGTAACAACCTGGAAGGATTGGCCAGCTACCCCGCCACGGCAGGCGAGCCCCGGTTGCGCGAGGCCTTCACACGCTGGCTGAACCAGCGCTATGCACTCACCCTGGATGCGGGCACCCAGGTCCTGCCCGTCAACGGTTCACGCGAAGCGCTGTTTGCGTTCGCACAGACCATCATCGATCCCTCCAAGGGCCAGCCGCTGGTGGTCTGCCCCAACCCGTTCTACCAAATCTATGAAGGTGCCGCGCTGCTGGCGGGTGCTCAGCCCTATTACGCCCCCAGCGACCCGGCGCGCAACTTTGCGGTGAACTGGGACACGGTGCCCGAGTCGGTATGGGAGCGCACGCAACTGCTGTTTGTGTGCTCGCCCGGCAACCCCACTGGCGCCGTGATGCCCCTGAGCGAGTGGCAAAAACTCTTCGCGCTGAGCGACCGCTACGGCTTCGTGATCGCTTCGGACGAGTGCTACAGCGAGATCTACTTCCGCGACGAACCACCCCTCGGCGGCCTGCAGGCTGCAGAAAAACTGGGGCGGCGCGACTTCAAGAACCTGATCTCCTTCACCAGCCTGTCCAAGCGCAGCAACGTGCCCGGCCTGCGCAGCGGCTTTGTGGCGGGCGATGCGGCGCTGATCAAGTCCTTCCTGCTCTACCGCACCTACCACGGCAGCGCAATGAGCCCCATCGTGCAGGCCGCCAGCATTGCCGCCTGGGGCGATGAGCAGCATGTGGTGGAAAACCGCACGCGCTACCGCAAGAAATTTGCCCAGGTCACCCCGCTGCTGGCAGGCGTGATGGAGGTAGCCCTGCCCGACGCCGGTTTCTACCTGTGGGCCAAGGTACCCGATGCCCTGGGGATGACCGATGCCGAGTTCGCGCGGGCCCTGCTGGCTCAATACAATGTCACGGTGCTCCCCGGCAGCTACCTGGCCCGCGAGGCCCAGGGCAGCAACCCCGGCGCCCAGCGCGTGCGCATGGCCCTGGTGGCCGAAACCGAAGAGTGCGTGGAGGCCGCGCTGCGCATTGTGCAGTTCATCCAGTCCCGCACTGCCTGATTTCTGAATCCCGATCCACAGACTGACCGACTGACAGACAACAACATGACCCAACAACTGCAAACCATCATCGACAACGCCTGGGACAACCGCGCCAGCCTCTCTCCCGCCGCCGCGCCCAAGGAAATCCAGGACGCCGTCGAGCATGTGATCGCCGAGCTGAACAACGGCAAGCTGCGCGTGGCCACCCGCGAAGGCGTGGGCCAGTGGACCGTGCACCAGTGGATCAAGAAGGCCGTGCTGCTGTCCTTCCGCCTGAAGGACAACGAAGTCGTCAAGGCTGGCGACCTGGGCTTTTATGACAAGGTGCAGACCAAGTTCGCCCACCTGACGGAAGAAGAAATGAAGGCCACCGGCGTGCGCGTGGTGCCGCCCGCCGTGGCCCGCCGTGGCAGCTTCATCGCCAAGGGCGCGATCCTGATGCCCTCATACGTGAACATCGGCGCCTATGTGGGCGAGGGCACCATGGTGGACACCTGGGCCACCGTGGGCTCGTGCGCACAGATCGGCGCCAACGTGCACCTGTCTGGCGGCGTGGGCATTGGCGGCGTGCTGGAGCCTCTGCAGGCCGGCCCTACCATCATCGAAGACAACTGCTTCATCGGCGCCCGCTCCGAGGTGGTTGAAGGCGTGGTGATCGAAGAGAACTCCGTGCTGGGCATGGGCGTGTACATCGGCCAGAGCACCCCGATCTTCAACCGCGCCACCGGCGAGATCAGCTACGGACGCGTGCCCTCGGGCTCGGTGGTGGTGAGCGGCAACCTGCCCAAGACGGCGGCCAACGGCGCGCCCTACAGCATGTACGCCGCCATCATCGTCAAGCAGGTCGATGCGCAGACGCGTTCCAAGACCAGCATCAACGACCTGCTGCGCGACTGATTCCGCTGCACAGGGGTGGCCTGTTCGGCCGCTCTGCCGACAGAGACTGACAACAAGAGGGACACACCATGAGCACAATGGAACGAATTCTTCGCCTGATGGCTGAGAAAAAGGCCTCCGACGTCTACCTGTCGGCCAACGCACCGGCGCTGATCAAGATCAACGGCGAGTGCGTGCCCATCAACAACCAGATCCTGCCGCCCGACGCGCCGCGCAACCTGCTCTCCGAGGTGGTCCCCCCGGACCGCATTGAAGAGCTGGAGGAAACCGGCGAACTCAACATGGGGGTGCCGCTCAGCGGCGTGGGGCGTTTCCGTATCAGCGCCATGCGCCAGCGGGGCAGCTATGCGGTGGTGATCCGCTTCATCTCTCAGCAGATCCCCGAGTTCGACACCCTGGGGCTGCCGCCTGTGATGCGCGAGCTCATCATGGAAAAACGTGGCCTGATCCTCATGGTGGGCGCCACGGGCTCGGGCAAGAGCACCTCGCTCGCGTCCATGATCGACACCCGCAACGAGGCCATGACGGGGCACATCCTCACCATCGAAGATCCGGTCGAGTACCAGTTCAAGAACAAGAAATCCATCGTCAACCAGCGCGAGATTGGCAGCGACACGCAATCGCTGCAAACCGCCCTGAAAAACGCGCTGCGCCAGGCGCCAGACGTGATCCTGATCGGCGAAATCCGCGACCGCGAAACCATGTCGGCCGCTATTGCCTACGCCCAGTCCGGCCACCTGTGCCTGGCTACGCTGCATGGCAACAACAGCTACCACGCACTCAACCGTATCCTGAGCTTCTACCCCGTGGAAGTGCGCCCCACCATGCTGGGTGATCTGGCCTCGGCCATGAAGGCCATCATTTCACAGCGCCTGGTGCGCACCGTGGACGGAAGCCGTGCCCCCGCCGTGGAGGTCATGCTCAACACCAAGCTGGTGTCGGACCTGATCGAAAAAGGCGATTTCTCGGGCGTGAAGGAAGCCATGGAAAAATCCATGGCCGAGGGCTCGCAAACCTTCGAGGAAGCCCTGGCCCACCTCATCATGGACGCCAAGATCGACCGCAAGGAAGGCATGTCCTACGCCGACTCGCCCACCAACCTCATGTGGCGCCTGCAAAACGACTTTTCCCTGGCCGCCAACGCCGCCAAGGCCCAGAAGGAGGCACGCGACACCCCCGATGACGCCCCTTCGTTCACCGAAATCGTGCTGGACGTCAAACCAGCGGCATGAAATGTCTGCCCCCTGAGTCGCCTGCGGCGCCTTCCCCCCTGGGGGACGACGCCCTCGCTGCGGGGCGGCCCTTGCTAGGCGTCTCTCGCCTAAGCCGCGCTGATGCTTACGCATCGCTCTCTACTCACCGCTGACTGCACGGCCCCATCCCACCGAATCCCCAATGTCCCGTACCCTGCACCTCGCCGAACAGCTCATTTCCCTGCCCTCCGTCACCCCGGAGGATGCGGGCTGCCTCGACCTGCTGGCCGCGCGGCTGGCCCCGCTCGGGTTTGAGTGCGAGCGCCTGGACAGCGGCCCGGCCGACTTCCGCGTCAGTAATTTGTGGGCAAAAAGGCCTCTACCGCGCGACCAGCTTGCTCAAGTAGCTATCAAAACCGTAGTATTTGCAGGCCACACCGATGTGGTGCCCACCGGTCCGCTGGCACAGTGGGGTAGCGACCCGTTCGTGCCCACGCACAAAGACGGCAAGCTCTACGGCCGCGGCGCCAGCGACATGAAGACCTCGATCGCCGCCTTTGTGGTGGCCGTGGAGGAGTTCCTGGCCGCCACGCCCGAACCCTTGGTCCAGCTCGCCTTTTTGCTCACCAGCGATGAAGAAGGCCCCTCGGTGGACGGCACCAAGGTGGTGGTCGAGCAGCTCAAGGCGCGCGGCGAGCCGCTGGACTACTGCATCGTGGGCGAGCCCACCTCGGTCGAAAAGACCGGCGACATGATCAAGAACGGGCGGCGCGGCACCCTGAGCGGCAAGCTCAGCGTGCGCGGCATCCAGGGCCACATCGCCTACCCGCAACTCGCGCGCAACCCCATCCACCAAGCCCTGCCCGCACTGGCCGAGCTGGCCGCCACCGTGTGGGACAACGGCAACGCCTTCTTCCCGCCCACCAGCTGGCAGATCAGCAACATGCACGGTGGCACCGGCGCCACCAACGTGATCCCGGGCGAGGTCGTGATCGACTTCAACTTCCGCTTCTCCACCGAATCCACGGCCGAAGGCCTGCAGCAGCGCGTGCACGCCGTGCTGGACCGCCACGGCCTGGAATACGACCTGCGCTGGACGCTGGGCGGCCAGCCCTTCCTGACCACGCCGGGCGAGCTGGTCACCGCCGTGCAGCAGGCCATCACCGCCGAGACGGGCATCAGCACCGAACTCTCCACCACCGGCGGCACCAGCGACGGCCGCTTCATTGCGCAGATCTGCCCGCAGGTCATCGAACTCGGCCCACCCAACGCCAGCATCCACAAGATCGACGAGCATGTGGTCGTAGCCGACATCGAGCCACTCAAGAACATCTACCGCCGCACACTGGAAAACCTGCACGCGCAGGCCTTGGCGGCGACGGCAGTGTCCGCATGAGCACGCCCGCAACACCCCGCACTGCCGTCACGGGCGACACCATTGGCGCCCTGGTCGAATCTGGCGCCCAGTGCCTGCGCGCGGCCGGCGTATCCTTCGGCCACGGCACCACCAACGCCCATGACGAAGCCGCCTGGCTGGTGCTGTGGCGCCTGGGGCTGCCGCTGGACAGCGACCTCTCGGACGCCCCGGACTCAATAAAAAAACAGCCCGTACCGCCCGACCAGCTTGCCTTGGTCGCTACACTTTTTGAAGAACGTATCACCACCCGCAAACCTGCCGCCTACCTCACGCGCGAGGCCTGGCTGCAGGGCGTTCCCTTCTACGTGGACGAACGCGCCATCGTGCCGCGCAGCTTCATCGCCGAACTGCTGGCCGACGGCAGCGTGGACGGTTTCCTGAGCGAAAACACCCGCAAGGTGCTGGACCTGTGCACCGGCAACGGCAGCCTCGCCGTGCTGGCCGCCATGGCTTGGCCCGAGGTGGAAGTGACCGGCGCCGACATCTCGCCCGACGCCCTGGCCGTGGCCCGCATCAACGTGGACAAACACGGCCTGCAGGACCGCATCCGTCTGCAACTCTCCGACGGCCTGGCCGCCCTGCCCGGCCCCTGGGACCTGATCCTGTGCAACCCGCCCTACGTTAACGCCGCCAGCATGGCCGCACTGCCCAGCGAATACCGCGCCGAGCCCGAACTGGCCCTGGCCGGTGGCACTGACGGCATGGACTTCGTGCGCCAGCTGTTTGCCGCCGCACCCGCCTGCATGACAGAAGATGCCGTGATCATTCTGGAGATCGGCAACGAACGCGCGTACTTCGAAGCGGCGTTCCCCCAACTGCCCGTTTTCTGGCTGGAAACCAGCGCTGGAGAAGAACAGGTTTTGCTGGTCACCCGACAGGCCCTGGGCGCCCAAGCTCGCCTCACGGCACAATAGAGGGTTGCGCCCACGCCTTGTGCATCGGTTCTACCGATTTGCACTCGCTCTGGCCCCCCGATTTTTCATGCCACCCGCCTTGTGCGGGTGCGTCTTTTTCTGAGTTCCGGATGATCACCCTCAAGAACGTTACCCTGCGACGCGGCACCAAGGTCGTGCTCGACAGCGTGTCCACCACCATCAATCCCGGCGAAAACGTCGGTCTGGTGGGTCGCAATGGCGCGGGCAAGTCCAGCCTGTTTGCCTTGCTCAGCGGCAAGCTGCACGAGGACGGGGGTGACTTCTACATCCCCACCAGCTGGCGCATGGCCGAGGTTGCGCAGAACATGCCGGAGACCGAGCAGTCGGCCACCGACTTCGTGCTGGAGGGCGACACCCGCTTGGCCGAGGTTCAGCAGCAGCTGGCCGAGGCCGAAGCCAGTGACGATGGCATGGCCATCGCCCATGCCTATTCGGACCTGCACGATGCCGGCGCACACGACGCCGTGGCGCGCGCCCAGGCGCTGATCCTGGGCCTGGGCTTTCGCGTGAGTGAACTGGACCAGCCGGTCAACAGCTTTTCGGGCGGCTGGCGCATGCGCCTGCAGCTGGCGCGCGCGCTGATGTGCCCCAGCGATCTGCTGCTGCTGGATGAGCCCACCAACCACTTGGATTTGGACGCCCTGGTCTGGCTCGAGGCCTGGCTCAAGCGCTATGCGGGCACCATGATCGTGATCAGCCACGACCGCGAGTTTCTGGATGCCATCACCAACGTTACGCTGCAAATCCAGCAAGGTGAGTTGAATCGCTACGGCGGCAACTACAGCAAGTTCGAAGAACTGCGCGCCCAGCAGCTGGAGCTGCAACAGGCCAGCTTTGCCAAGCAGCAGGAGAAGATGGCCCACCTGCAGAAGTTCATTGACCGCTTCAAGGCCAAGGCCAGCAAGGCAAAACAGGCGCAAAGCCGGGTCAAGCAGCTCGAACGCATGGAGAAGATTGGGCCCGTGCTGGCCGAGGCAGAGTTCACCTTCGAGTTCAAGGAACCTGCCAACCTACCCAACCCGATGCTGGCCATCAGCGACGCATCGTTTGGCTATGTGGACGACGATGGCGTGCCCACCACCATCCTCACGGGCGTGAACCGCTCGGTGCTGGCGGGCCAGCGCATCGGCATCCTGGGTGCCAACGGCCAGGGCAAGTCCACGCTGGTCAAGACCATTGCACGCACCATGAAGGCCCTGGGCGGCAGCATCACCGAAGGCAAGGGCCTGAACATCGGCTACTTTGCCCAGCAGGAACTGGACGTGCTACGTCCCGCCGAAAACCCGCTGGAGCACATGATCGGCCTGGCCAAGGAGCTGGGGGCAGAAGCCAAGCAGCCGAGCCGCGAGCAGGACCTGCGCAGCTACCTGGGCAGCTTTAACTTCACGGGTGACATGGTCAAGCAGGCCGTGGGCACCATGAGCGGAGGCGAAAAGGCCCGACTGGTGCTGGCCATGATCGTGTGGCAGCGCCCCAACCTGCTGCTGCTGGACGAACCCACCAACCACCTGGATTTGGCCACCCGCGAGGCACTGGCCATGGCGCTCAATGACTTCGACGGCACCGTCATGCTGGTCAGCCACGACCGTGCGCTGCTGCGCTCGGTCTGTGAGGACTTCTGGATGGTGGGCCGGGGTGTGGTCGGGCCGTTTGACGGCGATCTGGATGACTACCAGCGTTACCTGCTCGAAGAATCCAAACGCCTGCGCGAAGAGGCACGCCTGGCCGAGCAGGCACAGGTGGCGGGGGCAATGCACCCTGCAGATGTGCCCAAGGTCGCACCGTCAACTTCAACCGCCCCGGTCGCCACCTCAGCCCCGTCGGTGCCTGCAGCCCGGGATGGCCGCGAACAGCGCAAGATGGACGCCCAGACACGCCAGCAGCTCGCCGAGAAGACCCGTCCCCTCAAGAAAGAGCTGGAGCAGATCGACAAACGCTTGGCAGCACTGTCTGCCGAACGGGCCAGCCTGGAGCAGAAACTGACCGAGCCCCTACCCCCCTCCGAGATCGCCGAGTGTGGCCGCCGCCTGAAAGCGGGGAACGACGAAACCGCTCAGCTGGAAGAACGCTGGCTGGAAATTTCTTCTGCACTGGAAGAAATTTCGGCAGCCACCCCGACCTGAGGATGTAATTTCCTGTAAACGATCGACCGTTTTTTTGGCATCTATCGCCCTACAGCAAATAGATTTACGCTATACAGTTTATAGCATTTTTTGTTGTAAACATTCGGGCACTTGCGGTTGCATTTTTTTGCGAAACGCTGTCAACGGACTGTGAATGGGCCGCGTTGTTGGTACATCACAGGAGTTTTCCAGCATGAACACCACCGCAATCTTGTCCGCTTGGCCCGAAGACGAACGCGATCGCAAGCGCGCCCCGACCCGCTTCTGAACGAAGGCGCGGCAGCTCGTTTCCCCATTCGCAGCTCACACGATGGCCGCCACCAAAGTAATGCAAAAATCATGCCACGGCATGTTTGACGCACTCACTTCACAGCCCATTGTTTGAGTCATCGAAGAAAGGTCCACAGGCAGCCCCTTCCTACTGCTCCTCCCAACAAAAAAACCCCGCATTGCGGGGTTTTTTGTTTTCCCAAGGGGCCCACAGGCCCCAAGGATCAGCCCATGTGCAGGCCGCCGTTGACCGAGAAGTCGGCACCCGTGGCATAGCCGCCTTCTTCCGAAGCCAGCCAGGCAATGATCGAAGCGATCTCGCTGGGTTCACCCAGGCGCTTGACGGGCACGGTGGCAACGATCTTTTCCAGCACGTCGGGGCGAATCGCCTTGACCATGTCGGTGCCGATGTAGCCCGGGCTCACGGTGTTGACCGTCACGCCCTTGGTGGCCAGTTCCTGGGCCAGTGCCATCGAGAAACCATGCATGCCCGCCTTGGCTGCGGAGTAGTTGGTCTGGCCCGCCTGGCCCTTTTCGCCGTTCACCGAGCTGATATTGATGATGCGGCCCCAGCCCTTTTCGACCATGTCGGCCACCACCTGCTTGGTGACGTTGAACATGCTGTTGAGGTTGGTTTCGATCACAGCGTCCCAGTCTTCGCGCGACATCTTGAGGAACATGCGGTCGCGGGTGATGCCGGCGTTGTTCACCAGCACGTCGATGGTCCCATGCTCGGCCTTGGTCTTGCCAAACGCTTCCACCGTGGAATCCCAATCGCCCACATTGCCCACCGACGCATAGAAGGTGAAGCCCAGGGCTTTTTGCTCTGCCAGCCACTTGGCGTGATCACGGGTAGGGCCACAGCCGGCGATGACCTTGAAGCCCTCCTTGTGCAGTCGTTGGCAAATGGCGGTTCCGATACCACCCATGCCACCGGTGACATACGCGACTTTCTGGCTCATGTGATTTCTCCTTGTTAGTGATTTGCC
The DNA here is from genome assembly GCF_059424825.1 of Acidovorax sp. GW101-11A03. Classification (NCBI taxonomy): domain Bacteria; kingdom Pseudomonadati; phylum Pseudomonadota; class Betaproteobacteria; order Burkholderiales; family Comamonadaceae; genus Acidovorax; species Acidovorax sp. GW101-11A03. The sequence goes on from NZ_JBWKZU010000020.1 coordinate 50,658, forward strand.
CAGCACCCACTCTACCGAAGAAAACAGGCCCCGCCGTGAAGGAAAACACTGAAGCCCTTTCCTTTTTGGCATATCGGCATGCGTCACACATCTGACACAACGCGGGACCTCTTCCCAGTCACATTTTTGGTGCACGGCGCATGCTCGTGGCCGCCTGATGCACATCAAGGGGGCATGGCAACGATCAGAAACAAAAAAGCCGCGTTGCAACAACGCGGCTTCTCACTCAGGCCACGCCCAGAGCATTCACACCGGATGGCGAGACGCCCAGGAACGCGGCGGCGGCGACTGTCAACCCATCAGCGTTCCAGCGCCAAGGACACACCCATGCCGCCGCCGATACACAGCGCGGCCAGGCCTTTCTTGGCATCGCGGCGCTGCATCTCGTGCAGCAGCGTCACAAGGATGCGGCAGCCGGACGCACCAATGGGGTGGCCGATGGCGATGGCACCGCCGTTCACGTTGACCTTGGCGGGGTCGATGGCGAGTTCCTTGTTCACGGCACAGGCTTGCGCTGCAAAGGCTTCATTCAGCTCGAACAGGTCCACATCGGCCGCATTCCAACCAGCACGCTGCAGGGCCTTGCGCGATGCGGGCACGGGGCCCATGCCCATGGTGGCGGGGTCCAGGCCGCTGGTACCAAACGCAGCGATGCGGGCCAGGGGCTTGAGGCCGAGGGCCGCGGCCTTCTTGGCGCTCATCACCACCACGGCCGCGGCGCCATCGTTCAGGCCCGAGGCGTTGCCCGCAGTCACGCTGCCTGCCTTGTCGAACGCAGGGCGCAGGCCTGCCAGGGCTTCGGCGTTGGTCTTGCGGTTGAGGTACTCGTCGGCATTGAAGAGGATGGGGTCGCCCTTCTTCTGTGCCAGGCTCACGCCCACGATTTCGTCGACAAACTTGCCTGCGTCCTGCGCGGCGGCGGCTTTTTGCTGGCTGCCCAGGGCCAGGGCATCCTGCATGTCGCGGGTGATGCCGTAGGCCTTGGCCACGTTTTCGGCCGTGATGCCCATGTGGTACTGGTTGTACACATCCCACAGGCCATCGACGATCATGGAATCGACCATCTTCCAGTCGCCCATGCGCTGGCCGTCGCGCGAACCATTGAGTACATGGGGCGCCAGGCTCATGTTCTCCTGGCCGCCAGCCACCACGATTTCGCTGTCGCCCCAGGCAACGGCCTGGGCGGCCAGCATCACGGCCTTCAGGCCCGAACCGCACACGGCATTGATGGTCAGCGCCGGGGTTTCCTTGGCCACACCGGCCTTCATCGATGCCTGGCGGGCGGGGTTCTGGCCTACGCCAGCCGTCAGCACCTGGCCCATGATGACTTCGCCGATCTGGTCGGACGACAGGCCCGCGCGCGCAATGGCCTCGCGGATCACGATGGCGCCCAGTTCGCTCGCGGGCGTCTTGGCCAGCGCGCCACCAAACTTGCCCACAGCGGTGCGGGCGGCCGAAACGATGACGATGTCTTCCATGGAATGTCCTTGTGGTTGGGGGTTGTTCGGTAAGTCCATTCTCGCAGTGCCGAGAGTCAGGACTTTTGCGTATCGGTTTTCACGCGGCTTCGCACCACCCGCGCTGCCAGAAACTGGCGCGCCCTGCGCGAGTGCCGCCGCGCAAGGGCCGCCCCACCGCGCTGGAGGCGTCCCCCTGCCCGCAACGCGCAGCATTGCGAGAGCGCGGGGAAGGCCCACAGGGCCTCAGGGGGGTGCTGCTGTTTCACTTCAGGATTTCTGCTTAACGTAGCTGCCAGGAGCAGGCTCCAACGCCTTGAACTTGGTGCCCTTGCCATAGCCCTTGGGCGCCGCAATCTGTTTGCCCGCATGGCCCTTGAGCCAGTTCGACCAGTCGGTCCACCAGCTGCCGGGGTGTTCGGTGGCGCCTTCCAGCCATTGGTCCAGGGTGGCGGGGAACTTGCCATCTGCGCGTATCCAGTGGCTGCGCTTGCCCTTGGCAGGGGGGTTGATCACGCCTGCAATGTGGCCCGATGCACCCATCACAAACCGCTTCTTGCCCGGCAGCACCTGGGTGGACGCATAGGCCGCCGTGGCAGGCACGATGTGGTCTTCGCGGGAGCCGTAGATGTAGACAGGCAGGTCCACCTGGCCCAGGTCCATCTTCTCGCCGCACACCGTGAGCTTGCCGGGCTTGATGAGGCTGTTTTCGAGGTAGAAATTGCGCAGGTACCAGGCGTAGAAGGGGCCAGGCAGGTTGGTGCTGTCGCTGTTCCAGTAAAGCAGGTCAAACGGAGGCGGCGTTTCGCCCTTGAGGTAGTTGCCCACCACGTAGTTCCACACCAGGTCGTTGGGGCGCAGAAAGCTGAAGGTCGAGGCCAGGTCTTGCCCCTTCATCAGGCCGCCGTTGCCCATCTGCATCTCGCGGAACTTGACGAACGCCTCGTCGATGAACACATCGAGGATCCCGGTGTCGGAGAAATCAATCAGTGTGGTGAGGAAGGTGGCACTGGCCACAGGCTCGTCGCCGCGCGCTGCCAGCACGGCCAGCGCATTGCTCAGAATGGTGCCCCCCACGCAGAAACCCAGGGCATTGATCTGCTCGGCCCCCGTGATGTTCTGCACCACGTCGATGGCGGCCATCGCGCCGTCTTCCACATAGTCGTCCCAGGTCTTGTGGGCCAGGCTGTCATCCGGGTTGCGCCAGCTCACCACAAAGGTGCGGTGGCCTTGTTCGATGGCATAGCGGATCAGCGAGTTCTCGGGCTGCAGGTCGAGGATGTAGAACTTGTTGATGCAGGGCGGCACGAGCAGGAAGGGGCGCTCGTACACCTTGGCGGTGAGCGGCTTGTATTCGAGCAGCTGAAAGAGTTCGTTCTCATACACCACCGCGCCTTCGGTGGTGGCCACGTTGCGCCCCACCTCGAACAGGCTCTCGTCGGTCATCGACACATGGCCCTGCGTGATGTCGTGCAACAGGTTCTGCATGCCCTTGGCAATGCTCTCACCCTTGGTCTCGATGGCTTTTTTCTGCGCTTCGGCGTTGAAGGCCAGGAAGTTGCTGGGTGCCATGGCGGCCATCCACTGCTCCACGCCAAAGCGGATGCGGGCCTTGGTCTTTTCGTCGGCCTCCACGGCATCGGCCAGGCCCATCAGAGTGCGGGCGTTGAGCAGGTAAGCGGCGGCCGAGAACGCGGCCACCGGGTTGCTGGCCCAGCCCTCGCCAGCAAAGCGCTTGTCCTTGACTTCGGGCGTCCCTTGCAGGCCCTGGGCCCACAGCTCCTGGGCTTCTTTCAGGTATTGCTGCTGCAAGGCCTGCAGCTTGGGCTGCGAAAGCTGCAGCGCCGGGGCCGTGGGCATTTGCGCGCCCAGGTCCATCTTCTGAAACGATTGCAGCGCCTGCGACCAGCTTTGCCCGAAAATCTGTTGGAACTGCTGGGCGCTCTCAGCCCAGGGTGATTCAGAATTCATGCTCTTTCCTCAATGGTTGATCGCTCGCAGCGGCAGAAGACCTTGGCGATCTCCCCCTCGGGCTCATTGTTGCCGACCCATTGGCGCATGGCAACGGATCCGGCACTTGCAGTGAACACAAGTCAATGTACCTCATCGTCATCGCCTGGACCTACGTCACCCTCATGATGGCCGTGGCCGAAGCCACCAGCCCCACGGGGACGCTGCTCGGCGCCATCATCACCTTTGTGCTGTATGGCGTGCTGCCTATGGGCATCCTGGTCTACATCCTGGGCACACCGTCGCGCAAGCGGGCCATCAAGGCGCGCGAAGCTGCCGAGCAGGCCGCCTACGATGCGGAGCAGGCAGCGGCTGCAACCGCATCAGCCACGCCAGATGCAGGCAGCGAACCGGCCGCTGGCGCCGAGCACGGCGGCGTCGCGCCGGTGCGAAAAGAACCGTGAGGCGTTGGTCACCGTGCACCATAGCGCCGTGCTGTCATTGCCGTATATCTGGGTGATGCCCAGGGCCCGCAGCCGCAAGCGGGCCAGGCCTGCCAGATCGCACAGGTACTTGCCCGGGACATCTGCGCGGGGCACAAAGCAGGATTGCGCGGCAACATCCGCATCGCAGAACGCCGCACGCACCTCGGCGCCGACTTCAAACGCCTGGGGGCCGATGCAAGGGCCCAGCCAGGCCAGCGTGTCCGCAGCCATAGCAGGCGCCACGGCGATTGCTCCACTTTTTATAGCTATTGAGGCAGCAGGACCGCGCGCAAGGGCCTCAAATTCCTCAAAAGTGGACTCCAGAACCCCCCGCCCCCCCGTCCCAGCCAACCCCCGCCAGCCCGCATGGGCCGCAGCCACCACCCGGCCATTGCGGTGGGCGAACAACACCGGCAGGCAGTCGGCCACCATGATGGTGCAGACAGCCCCAGATGCCGTGGTCACGCAGGCGTCGGCCTCGGTGCCGTCGGGCGTGGCGGCATCCAGGTGGACTACGCCGACGCCGTGCACCTGGTTCAGGAACACGGCCCGGGCCGCTGCCGCGTGTGCCTGCAGCGCCGCTTGCAATGTCTGCCGGTTGGCCTGCACCGCAGCCGGATCGTCGCCCACATGGGTGCCCAGGTTCAGGCTGTCGTAGGGCGGCTGGCTGCTGCCCCCCATGCGCGTGGTACACAGCGCCCACACGCCGGGCGGCGCGGGCCAGTCGGGCACCAGCCAGTCGGCGCCCGCAGGCACAGGGGCGGCCATCAGGCCTCGAAGTCCGGGCAGGCCGAGGGCTGCGCTTGCTGAAACGCTGGCAGCGCCATGCAGGCCTCAAACGCTCCCATCGTCAGCGGCAAGCCGTCCATGTTCACGTTGAACCGCTGGCCATTGAATATCTGCGGCACCAGGCAGCAATCGGCCAGGGTGGGCGTGTCACCCCAGCACAGCACCGACGGGGCTAAGCCCTGGGCGGCACGCTCCTGCGCCAGCAGCGCAAGCTGCCGCTCGAAAGCCTCCAGCCCGCTGCGCACCCAGTGGCGGTACCACGCGTTCTTTGCGTCCTCGTCCACCTTCAGGTCGCGCACCAGGTACTTGAGCACACGCAGGTTGTTGAGCGGGTGGATCTCGCAGGCCACCATCTGCGCCAGAGCCCGCACGCGGGCGCGGGCCAGCGGGGTGCCGGGCAGCAAGGCGGGCGTGGGGTGGGTCTCGTCCAGGTACTCGATGATGGCCATCGACTGCGACAACGCCGTGCCCCCGTCCGTCACCAGCGTGGGTACCAGCGCGTCACCGATGCGGCTGGCGTACTCCGGCGCCTTGTGCTCGCCTTTGACGAGGTGCACGGGCAGATAGTCGTAGGTCAGACCCTTGATCTGCAGTGCGATGCGCACACGGAACGAGGCGGAGGAACGGAAGTAGTTGTAGAGCTGCATGGGAAACCCGTCGATGAATCGATGAACCGGCGCAGGGGCCGGGGAGTGTTGGTGCGGCGGCGCCCCCGGCGGCCAAGGGCGCAGGTCAGGCGCCCGAGGTGCCTGCCGGGTCCTGGTGGTTGTAGACCACCTTGGACAGGATGGACATCAGATCCACCCGCTCCTGCGCATTGAGCGGAGCCATCAGGCGCTCTTGCACACGCTGTGCTGCATCGCGCATCTGCAGAGCGGCCACTTCGCCCTCGGGCGTGATCCACAGGAGCTTGCGGCGGCGGTCGCGGGTGTCGGGCTCGCGGCGGATCCAGCCGCGTTTTTCCAGCCGCCCGATGACCGAACCCGAGGTTGCTGCATCAAACGCCACCCGCGCAGCCAGCGTGACCTGGTCTTCGCCCGGCTGGGCCAGCAGCTCGTGCAGGATGGCGAACTGCACCGGCGTCACGTCGAACCCGGCGGTTTCTTCCATGAAAAGCGCCACGGTCCGCTGGTGGGCGCGGCGCACCAGGTGGCCCGGCGTGTTGTGGAAATCGAAGCTCTTTGCCATGGGCGCGAGTGTAGCGCCCCACAGCAGGCGGCCAGCAGCCATGGCACACTGCCACGGGGTGCGTACCACCCCACCCGGCCAACACCCCGGCTTGCGCATAAACCGGTGACAGCGACATGCTGCACCGCTGGTTGGCGCAGGCCCCACCCCATGAAAGACCGACAGACATGAGCTACGTGTTTACCCCCGCCCCCGTGGCCAGCGTGCCCGTGGTGGGCAGCGGCAACCGCTTCCCTGTGCACCGCATCTACTGCGTGGGCCGCAACTACGAAGAACACGCCAAGGAAATGGGCTTCACCGGCCGCGAGCCACCCTTCTTTTTCATGAAGCCCGCCGACGCCATCGTGGTGGTCAACGCAGGCGAAACCGGCCAGCTGCCCTACCCCAGCCTCACTGCCAACCTGCACCACGAGATCGAACTGGTGGTCGCCATCGGCAAGGGAGGCAAGAACATCCAGGCCGCCGATGCACTGAGCCACATCTACGGCTACGCCGTGGGCCTGGACATGACCCGCCGCGACCTGCAGAACGACATGAAGAAGCAGGGCCGCCCCTGGTGCATCGGCAAGGGCTTTGACGCCAGTGCTCCCATCGGCCCCATCACCCCGGCCGCGCAGGCTGGCGATGTGGCCAAAGCCGCGATCTGGCTGCAGGTCAACGGTGCCGACAGGCAGCGCAGCACGGTGGCACAGCTCATCTGGAACATCGCCGAAACCATCGAGCACCTCTCGGCCGCGTGGGAGCTGCAGCCCGGCGACCTGATCTACACCGGCACCCCCGAAGGCGTGGGCGCTGTGGTGCGTGGCGATGTACTGGAAGGTGGCGTGGAGGGCCTGGGCACGCTGCGCCTGAGCGTGGTGTAAGCCTGCCAGGAGCCCATCTGCGGTCCCGCCGGGGATCGCTTCCAGGCCTCAACCACTCATTTTTTAATAGCTATCAGCGCTTAACCAGCGGGCGCAGAGGCCATTTTTAGATCAAAATCCCTGCATGACTTTTCGCAGCCCCATCAAACACTGCCGCGCCTGCGGCACCGCCGTGGTCTACCGGCTGCCGGACGACGGCGACACCAAACAGCGTGCGGTGTGCCCCGCCTGCAACACGGTGCACTACGAAAACCCGCTGAACGTGGTGGGCACCGTGCCCGCGCTGCCCGATGGGCGCATCCTGCTGTGCAAGCGCAACATCGAGCCACGCTGGGGCAAGTGGACGTTGCCTGCGGGCTTCATGGAGCTGGACGAAACCACGGCCCAGGGCGCCGCACGCGAGACGGACGAAGAAGCGGGCGCACAGATCGAGATCGGCCCCCTGTTCAGCCTGCTCAACGTGCGCCGCGTAGGCCAGGTACATCTGTTCTACCGCGCCACGCTGCTCAGCGACCAGTTCAACCCAGGCTATGAAACCATCGAGGCGCGGCTGTTTGCAGAAGACGAGGTGCCATGGGACGAGATTGCCTTTCGCACCGTGAAGGAAACGCTGGAGGCCTACTTTGCGGACCGCAGGGCGGGTGCCTTTGGCCTGCATGTGATCGATATCGAGTAGCAGCTCCGCATCACACTAGCCGCCGACCCGCTCCTCGGCAGGCACAGGCGGGGCTGCATTGCCCGGGGCACCTGGCGAGCCTCCAGGCATGGTCGGCTGGTTTGGATCGCTGCGGAACAGCCCCCGCAGCCAGTCGCGCATGGTGTCCAGTGAGCTGTCCGGCGGCGGCACCGGGCGGGTGTCGAACTCGTCCACAAAGCGTTCATTGCCATCGATCACCTTGCTGCGGATGGCCTGCTGCATGAACTCGCCCACCATGGGCAGCGCGCTGCGGGCGCCCTGCCCCCAATGGTCGCTGCGCAGGGTGATGCGGCCATCGTTGAAGCCCGCCCAGGCGCCCACGACCACACGTGGGTTCATCAGGATGAACCAGCCGTCGGTGTTATCCTGGGTGGTGCCCGTCTTGCCCGCCACATCGGCCTGGATGCCGTAGCGGCTGCGAATGGCGGTGGCCGTGCCGTAGTCGATGGCGCCGCGCATGGTGTTGCGCAGGGTTTGCGCGGCGCGGGCGTCGAACACCGCCTCGGGGGCAGTCGGGGCAAAGGTTTCCAGCACCTTGCCATGACGGTCTTCGATGCGGGTAATGAGCACCGGCTCCACATAGCGCCCCAGATTGGCGATGGAGCTGTAGGCCGACACCATTTCCTTGAGCGTGACCGGGCTCGTGCCCAGCGCGAGCGAGGGCACCTCTTCGAGCTTGGACTGGCGCACGCCCAGGGCCCGCGCCACCTCGGCCACACGGGCTGGGCCCACCTGGTGCATGACCTGGGCGGTGATGGTGTTCTTGGAACGTGCCAGGCCATCGGCCAGCGTCATGGGTTCATCGCTGGGCGGACCACCATCGGTGGGGCGCCACACGCGGCCACCGCCCAGGGGGATCTCCACTGCTGAGTCCATGAGCGTGTCGTCGGGCGATGCACCCTGCGCAAAGGCTGCGCCATACACAAACGGCTTGAAGGTGGAGCCCGGCTGGCGGCGGGCCGCCTGCACGTGGTCGAACGGGTCCTGCGCAAAGTCGCGGCTGCCCACCCAGGCCAGCACATGGCCGGTGACCGGGTCCTGCGCCAGGAACCCAGCCTGTACGCGTGTCTTCTCGGCGCGCAGCGTCTGCAGGAAGGCGGTGTCGTCCAGCAGCGCCTTGAGCACATCCTCGGGCGCCTCGCCCTTGTCCACAGCGGTGCGGTACTCGGCGCTTTCGCGCACCAGCGTCTGCACCAGCTCGTTGTTCGGGCCCCAGCCATTGCGCTGCGACCAGGCCGTGTCGGCCACGCCTTGCAGCTGGCGACCCTGGCGCGCCACGGCCTGGTTGGCGATGGCCTGCAGGCGCGAGTCGATGGTGGTGCGGATCACCAGGCCATCGGCATACAGGTTGTAGCCATGGCTGTCGGCCCACTCGATGAGCTGCTTGCGCAGCTGCATCGCAAAGTGCGGCGCCGGGCCCATCACCTCGGTCTGGCGCTCGAAGTTGACACGCAGCGGGCGCTTTTGCAGGGCCTCCAGTTGCTTGGCTTCGAGCTTGCCGCGCTTGACCATCTGCGACAGCACGGTGTTGCGGCGGGCCTGCGCGCGCTCGGGGTTGAGCACCGGGTTGTAGTAGGCCGTGCCTTTGAGCATGCCGATCAGCGTGGCGCTTTCCAGCACGTTGAGCTTGTCCGCCGACTTGTCGAAATAGGTGCGCGCGGCCATCTCGATGCCGTAGGCGTTGTACAGAAACGGCACGGTGTTGAGGTAGGTCTCCAGGATTTCGTCCTTGGTGTAGGACGCCTCGATCTTGAGGGCCGTGATCGCCTCCTTGAGCTTGCGCGTGAGCGCCTGCGGGAACACGCGCGAGCGGCCAATCTCGTCCGGAAACAGGTTGCGGGCCAACTGCTGCGTGATGGTGGAGCCGCCCTGCGGGTCACCCCGCAGCGTGTGCACCACCGACGATGCCGTGCGCCGCCAATCAAGCCCGAAGTGATCGTAGAAGCGGTGGTCTTCGGTGGCGATGAGCGCATTCACCACGTTGGGCGAAATCTCGTTCAGCTCCACCCATTCGCGGTTGGCCCAGCGGTATTCGGCCAGCAGCTTGCCATCCACCGACATCAGCTGCGCGGGCAGCTCGCTTTTGGCCTTGCGGATGTCGCTGATGGAGGGCGTGAACGGGATCAGTACCAGCGTGTAGGCCAGCACGGCGGCAGGCAGTGCCAACACCCCCCACAGCAGCGCGCGGCGCAGCGGACGGGGCATCCAGGCGAACAGGCCGGCCAGCCAGCGGAACAGGGCCGCAGCACGGGCCTGGAGAGAAAGCAGCAAGGTGCGCATCAAAAAAGCTAGATAAAAAGGAGCGCAAAAAGAGCGCGTCAGGCGCCGGTGCCGACCAGCAAAGCCAGCATGCCCGCTTCATCCAGCACAGGCACGCCCAGCTCTTCGGCCTTGGCCAGTTTGCTGCCCGCTTCGGCGCCTGCCACCACGTAGCTGGTCTTCTTGCTGACCGAACCGGCCACCTTGGCGCCCGCGGCCTCCAGCATGTCCTTGGCCGCGTCGCGGCTCAATGTGGGCAAGGTGCCGGTCAGCACCACCGTCTTGCCCGCGAGGATCTGCGGGGCACGTTCAGCCACCGGGCCCTCGGGCCAGGCAACGCCGCAGGCGCGCAGTTGCTCGACCACCTCGCGGTTGTGCGGTTGTTCAAAAAAGGTGCGAATGGCCTTGGCCACGATCGGGCCTACGTCATTGACGGCCAGCAGTTGCTCTTCCGTCGCATCCATGATGGCGTCAAGCACCCCAAAATGCCGCGCCAGATCCTTGGCCGTGGCCTCGCCCACGTGGCGGATGCCCAGGGCAAACAGGAAGCGCGGCAACGTGGTCTGCTTGGACTTTTCGAGCGCAGCCAGCACGTTCTGCGCCGATTTTTCGGCCATTCGCTCCAGTGCGATCAGCGAGGTCAGGCCCAGCCGGTACAGGTCGGGCAGCGTGCGGATCACGTTGGCATCCACCAGCTGGTCCACCAGCTTGTCGCCCAGGCCCTCTATGTCCATGGCGCGGCGCGCGGCAAAGTGCAGGATGGCTTCCTTGCGCTGCGCGGCGCAGAACAGGCCGCCGGTGCAGCGGTGATTGGCCTCGCCCTTTTCGCGCACCACGGCGCTGCCGCAGACGGGGCAGGCCGTGGGCATGCGGAAGTTGGGCACATAGCCTGTGCGCTTGCCCGGCATCACACCCACCACCTCGGGGATCACATCGCCCGCACGGCGCACGATGACCGTATCGCCTACGCGCACGCCCTTCTTGCGGATCTCGAACAGGTTGTGCAACGTGGCGTTGGTGACGGTGACACCGCCCACAAACACCGGCGCCAGGCGTGCGACCGGCGTGATCTTGCCGGTACGGCCCACCTGGACGTCGATGCCTTCGATCCTGGTGGCCATCTCCTGCGCGGGGTACTTGTGCGCCACGGCCCAGCGCGGCTCGCGGGTCTTGAAGCCCAGATCGCGCTGCAAATCAAGCCGGTTGACCTTGTAGACCACCCCGTCGATGTCATACGGCAACGCATCGCGGCTGGCGCCTACCTGCTGGTGAAATGCTACCAATTCAGTAGCACCCACCGCAATCTTTACCTGCGCCGCGACGGGAAAACCCCAGGATTTCAACGTCTGCAGCATCTCAAAATGCGTGCGGAACTGGGGCCCGCCCTCGCCCGGCGGCGTGATGGCGCCCAGGCCATAGGCAAAAAAGCTCAGGGGCCGCTGGGCCGTGATGCTGGAGTCGAGCTGGCGCACCGCACCGGCGGCCGCGTTGCGCGGGTTCACAAAGGTCTTGCCGCCCTGCTCTCGCTGGCGCTCGTTCAGCGCGTCGAAGTCGGCACGGCGCATGTAGACCTCGCCGCGCACCTCCAGCAGCGGTGGAACGCCTTCAGGCAAGGTCAGCGGAATCTGCCGGATGGTGCGGATGTTGTGCGTCACATCCTCCCCCACCTCACCATCGCCGCGCGTGGCGGCCTGCACCAGGCGGCCATTTTGATAGCGCAGGCTCATGGCCAGGCCGTCGAACTTGGGCTCGGCCACGTATTCGATGGCGGGGTCTGCCTCGGTCAGCCCTAGCTCGCGCCGCACGCGCGCATCAAACGCCTGGGCGCCCGTCGCTTCGGTGTCGGTCTCGGTGTGGATGCTGAGCATGGGCACCGTGTGCCGCACGGGGGCCAGGCCTTCCATCACCGCACCAATCACGCGTTGCGTGGGCGAATCGGGGGTGACGAGATCGGGGTGCGCCGCTTCGAGCGCCTGCAGCTCGCGGAACACGCGGTCGTACTCGGCGTCGGGGACGGTGGGCTCGTCCAGCACATAGTACTGATGGGCCCAGTGGTTGAGCTGGGCGCGCAATGCTTCTATTTTGATAGCTGGTTGCGCTTGATCTACGAGCGCAGAGGCAGAAAAGAGGTCAGATTGTTCAGTCATGGCGGGGACTGCGCTCGAAATGCCTCTGATAGAAGCCGATATATCGTGTGCCCACTTGGAGGCAGGTGAGTTGCGCGTACTTCAATCGAACGGTTTTGTCAGCCCATTTTCCGATCCCATTGAACGAGCGAAACTCCACTTGTGCATCTGTCGCCCGCAACGAGCGACCCAGCGCAAACTCAGGCGACGGCCCCAGCTCACGCTCCAGAATCATCAGAGGGTAGTGCTGCGACAGCTGCTCGATGATGGTTCGCCATGAGTTCAACTCAAAGGAGGCCGAGAACTGGTGTCCTGGACGTATTCCCTCACGCTTTAACAGTCGCTCTTGAAACTCATCGGTAGCAGTCCGCCGTACGTCCGTGATGTCCGAGCGACGCAAGACCATCAGGCCATCTATCTGGAAGTCATAGACATACTCCAGCACCAACAAACTGTCTGAAGCTCCGACGAGAAAGCCTTGTATTTCGTGATCGTCAACGTCGTGCCGATGAACGGAAATGAGGCTTTTCGCCCTAAGGCAGCTTGTCAGCGACTGCATCTTGGATTCAGCTCAGCTAAACAACCGCCGCGCCAGCACGGAGCCCGCCGACAGATCCCGCCCATCCAACTGGTCGTACAGCAGCTCCAGGTCGCCCGCGATCGGGTCCATCGCCATCGCGGGCAGCGGGGTGCCGTTCTGGTCGCACAGCACGCCGTCCATGGCCTGGCACAGGGCGGCGGCCAGGTCGCGCAGGCGCGCAAAGGGCTGTTCGGTGCGGTGCACCTGGGCGACGTCCAGGCTCAGCGTGATGTCGCGGATGGCGGACTGGTCGGGGTCATCGGCCAGGGCCGCCTGGGTGTCGAAACCCAGGGTGAGCAAGGGCGGCAGGCCCTGGGTGCTGGCGGGCAGCACCAGGCGGCCGGGCATGGCGCCGGGCACAAAGCCCAGGCGGGCGGCGTTTTGCTGCACGTAGCCGGGGCTCCACGCGGCCTGGCGGGCGCGCAGCATGAACATGAGCTGGGCGTCGTGGTCGCTGGCGAACTGGTCCAGCTCGCGGGCGCGGGCCACTTCCTGCAGCATGTCGGGGAAGTCGGGGGCAGCGTTGATGGCGTCGGCAAAGGCCTGGGCCTTGACCACGAACTCGGAGAACTCGATCTCGTTCAGCGCCCCCATGCGGTTGGCCAGCTGCACGCCCGCCTGGAAGGACTGGTAGCGCTGGCCGGGGGCCGGGGTTTCCCACTGCTGGGTGGCTTCGTTCAGGCCTTCGATGGCAAAGGGCTTGCTGCCGGCGCGGCGGGTGGGCGGCAGCGCGGCCAGGGCTGCGTCGCCGGACACGACGTGCTCAGGCTGCAGCGAGGCGATCACATCGATAAGCGGGTCCAACCCAGGGCGGCGCTCTGAGGAGAACGGAGGTACGGGCAGTTGCAGGGCATCCCCCTCGTCCACAGCGTGGGTGGAGGGGTCGGGGCCCCGGTCCAGACCATGGAACTCGCCGCTGGGCACCGCTGCAGCGGCATCAAAACCGGGCTCCTGGCGCAGTGCAGGTTCTGCCGCATGTTCGCTGTCCTGCGGCAAGGCGCGCTTGGGCGCGTTGCGGCGCGAGGTCCAGGTGTTGTAGGCCACGATCAGTGCCAGCACCAGGCCACCGATGATGGCCAGACTCAGTTGCAATGTGCTCATAGAAAGAATTTTCGGCTATCCGTTGCATTGCCCACGCCCATGACGCATCGGACTGGCGCGGCCCGGGCGAGTGACGCCGAGCAAGGGCCGCCCCGCAGCAAGGGCGTCGTCCCCTTGAGGGGGAAGGCGCGAAGCGACTCAGGGGGCAAGCTCATACATCCACCATCGAGAGGGCCGACTCCATGTCCACCGCCACGATGCGCGACACGCCCTGCTCCTGCATGGTCACGCCGATCAGCTGCTCGGCCATTTCCATCGCGATCTTGTTGTGGCTGATGAACAGGAACTGCGTGCCCTTGCTCATGCTGGACACCAGCTTGGCATAGCGCTCGGTGTTGGCGTCGTCCAGGGGCGCGTCCACCTCGTCCAGCAGGCAGAACGGCGCGGGGTTGAGCTGGAAGATGGCGAACACCAGCGCGATGGCCGTGAGCGCCTTTTCGCCGCCTGACAACAGGTGGATGGTCTGGTTCTTCTTGCCGGGCGGCTGCGCCATCACCTGCACGCCAGAGTCCAGGATTTCGTCGCCCGTGATGATGAGCTTGGCCTGGCCGCCGCCGAACAGCTCGGGGAACATGCGGCCAAAGTGCGCGTTCACGGTGTCGAACGTGCCCGAGAGCAGTTGGCGCGTTTCGCCGTCGATCTTGCGGATCGCGTCTTCCAGCGTGTTCATGGCCTCGGTGAGGTCGGCAGTCTGCGCATCGAGGAACACCTTGCGCTCGCTGGCCAGCTTCAGTTCATCCAGCGCCGCCAGGTTGACCGCGCCCAAGGCTGCGATCTCGCGGTGCAGGCGGTCGATTTCGCCTTGCAGGCCGCCCATGCGCACATTGCCTTCAGTGATGGACTGTGCCACGGCCTCCAGATCGGCCTGGGCGTCGGCCAGCAAGGTCGTGTACTGCTCCAGGCCCAGGCGAGCGGCCTGCTCCTTGAGCTGGAATTCGGTGATGCGCTGGCGCAGCGGGTCCAGGGCACGCTCCAGCTGCATGCGGCGTTCGTCACTCGCGCGCAGCTTGGTGGTCAGGTCGTCATATTCGCTGCGCTGGGCGCCCAGGGCTTTTTCGCGCTCCATCTTCAATTCGAGCGCGGCTTGCAGGCCGCCTTGCGCGGCGGCGTCGGACAGACGGGCGAGTTCGTCGCGCGCACGCTGCTCTTCGTCGGCCAGGGCCTTGGCCTGCTGCGTGGCGGTTTCGATAGAGCGGTTGAGCTCGGCACGCCGCGCCTCCAGGCTGCGCTGCGAGAACGTGGCCTCCTGCGCCTGGCGCTCCAGAGTGCGCTGCTGCTCGCGGCACGCGGCCAGCTTGCGTTCGGCCTCGATGACTTTGTCGCCCAATTGGGCCTCGCGCTCCTGGCTGTCGGCCAGTTGCATGTCCAGCTCTTCAAAGCGTGCCTCGGCGGCCACGCGGCGCTCCTGCAGGTCGGCCAGCTGGGCCTCCACCTCGGCCAGGTCGCCATCGATCTGCTGGCTGCGCGCGCGGGTTTGTTCGGCCAACTGCGTGAGGCGCAAGGTCTCGACCTGCAGCTCATGGGCACGGCTCTGGGTTTCGGTGGCTTCACGGCGCGCGGACACCAGGCGTTGCGAGGCGTCGGCATAGGCCGCTTCTGCACGGACCAGGGCGGTGCGTGATTCTTCGGCGATCAGGGCCTGCGCGCGCAGCTCCTTTTCAAGGTGCTCGATCTCCTGCGCGCGGGCCAGCATGCCGGACTGTTCGGAGTCCTGCGCATAAAAGCTCACGCTGTGGGCGCTGACCGCATGGCCTGTGGGCACAAACACCACCTCGCCGGGCTGCAGCTGGCTGCGGCGGGCCAGAGCGTCGTCCAGCGTGGGCGCGGTGTAGCAACCCTGCAACCAGTCCACCAACACGGCGCGCAGGCCCGCATCGTTCAGGCGCAGCAGGTCTGACAGGCGGGCGTGGGGGGACGATGTTTCGGGGTAGCCCGCGGCGGGGGCGCTGTAAAAGGCCAGGCGCGCGGGCGGTGCATCCGTGCCGCCGGAGCCCAGGAAGCCGCGCACCATGTCCAGGCGCCCCACTTCCAGCGCTGCCAGGCGCTCGCGCAGGGCAGCTTCGAGCGCGTTCTCCCAGCCAGGCTCAATGTGAATCCGGCTCCACAGGCCTTGCAAGCCGTCGAGGCCATGTTTGGCGAGCCAGGGGCGCAGCTTGCCATCGGTCTTGACCTTTTCCTGCAGCGCCTTGAGCGCTTCCATGCGGGCTGACAGCTCAGCCTGGCGCGCGCTTTCACTGTTCACGGCCTGTTGGCGGGCACGGCGGTCGTCGTCGAGCTGGGGCACAGACTCCTGCAGCTCGTGCAGGCGGGCTGCGGTGGTTTCGGCAATCTCTTGCGCTTCTTCGAGTTGCTCGCGCAGGTTGGTCAGGCGAGCTTCGTCGGGTGCGGCGAGTGCATTGCGGTCGGTGCGCAGGCGTTCAAAGCGGGCGTCGAGCTGGCGGCTTTGCTCGTCAAAGCTGCGCTGCTCGGCAGCGAGCACGCCGATCTGTTGCTGCACCTGCACCACGCTGCTGCGCTGCTCTGCCGTGCGGGCCTGGGCCTGGCGCAGCGCTTCTTCCAGATCGGGCAGCTGCATAGCCTGCTCTTCGACCTGGGCGGCGAGCAGCTCCGCACGCTCTTCGGCGTCCACGCCCGCACCGGCCAGGTTTTCCAGCTCCACGTCGGCGTCTTCCTTGCGGGCCTGCCACTGGGCGATCTGCTCGGCCAGCTGCACCAGGCGCTGCTCCACGCGCTGGCGGCCTTCGACCACGTAGCGGATCTCGGCTTCAAGCTTGCCGACTTCGGCCGTGGCTTCGTAGAGCTTGCCCTGGGCCTGGTTGACCTGGTCACCTGCGGCGTAATGGGCCTGGCGGATGGTTTCGAGGTCGGACTCGACCGCGCGCAGGTCGGCCATGCGCGATTCGAGGTCGTTCACGGCCTGCAGGCCGTCCAGGCGCACCTTGTTCTGCTGCTCTTCGGCTTCGGCCCGCTTCAGAAACCACAGCTGGTGCTGCTTGAGCGTGGCGTCGGAGTTGAGCGCGTTGTACTTGGCGGCCACCTCGGCCTGTTTTTCGAGCTTTTCGAGGTTGGCGTTCAGCTCGCGCAGGATGTCTTCGACCCGCGTGAGGTTCTCGCGCGTGTCGTGCAGCCGGTTTTCAGTCTCGCGGCGGCGCTCTTTGTACTTCGAGACACCGGCGGCCTCTTCCAGGAAGAGGCGCAGCTCTTCGGGGCGCGATTCGATGATGCGGCTGATGGTGCCCTGGCCGATGATGGCGTAGGCGCGCGGGCCCAGGCCCGTGCCCAGGAACACGTCCTGCACGTCACGGCGGCGCACGGGCTGGTTGTTCAGAAAGTAGCTGCTGGTGCCGTCGCGGGTGAGCACGCGGCGCACCGCCACCTCGCCGTACTGGCCCCACTGGCCGCCCGCGCGGTGGTCGGAGTTGTCGAACACCAGTTCTACGCTGGCCCGGCTGGCCTGTTTGCGGGTGGTGGTGCCGCTGAAGATCACGTCCTGCATGCTCTCGCCGCGCAGTTCACTGGCCTTGCTCTCACCCAGCACCCAGCGCACCGCGTCCATGATGTTGGACTTGCCGCAGCCGTTCGGGCCCACCACGCCCACCAGTTGGCCGGGCAGCATGAAGTTGGTGGGTTCAGCGAACGACTTGAAACCGGAAAGCTTGATGGAGGTAAGACGCACGGGTCAGGGGGCGGACAAAAATGGGAGAAGCGGGGATGGGAAGGTGCGCCGGACGGGCGTTCCGGCGGGGAACACGCTGGCTGCAGCCACGGCGGAATGATACCGCGCCGCCTGCGTGCCCCCCTGCTCTGGCGGCTTGGGGCGGCTCCCTAAGCCCTGCATTGCGGAAACATTTGGTAAAAACAGGACTTTTCGCGCATCCAGCATGGCTTTATAGCTATCAATTTTGAATGCCTGCACCCTGCTGGACGGCCCGGCAAACAGCGCGCGGCAACCCCCTGCCCCACCCGGCATTCAGGCCTGGGGTGGCAACCCGTCCATCACATTGGTGCGGCGCACCAGGGCCTCGAACTCGGCCACGGGCAGCGGGGGGCTCAGCAGGTAGCCCTGCCAGGCATGGCAGTTGTGCCGCTCCAGAAACTCGCGCTGCGCCTCGGTTTCCACCCCTTCGGCGATCACGCGCAGGCCCAGGCTGGTGCCCAGGGCCACCACGGTGCGGGCGATGGCGGCGTCGTTGGGGTCGGTGAGCACGTCGCGCACGAAGCTCTGGTCGATCTTGAGCTGGTCCAGCGGCAGGCGTTTGAGGTAGCTCAGCGAGGAATAACCGGTGCCGAAGTCATCGAGCGAAAAGCCCACGCCATAGCCCTTGAGCTGGCCCATCTTGTCGATGGTGTCTTCCACATCCTCCAGCAGCAGGCCTTCTGTCATCTCCAGCTTGAGTTGGCGGCCATCGGCCCCGGCGCCGGCCAGGGCGGCAAGCACCTGGGCCACAAAGCCGCTCTGGTGGAACTGGCGCGGGCTCACGTTGACGGCCAGGCTCAAAGGCGCCAGTGCGGGCTGCAGCGCCCACGATGCAAGGCACTGGCAGGCGGTTTTCAGCACCCATTCGCCCAGCGGCAGGATGAGCCCGGTTTCTTCGGCCAGCGGGATGAAATGGGCGGGTGACACGAACCCGTCGCGCGGGTGGCGCCAGCGCAGCAGGGCCTCGGCGCCGATGATGCGGCCATGGTCGATCTGGGCCTGGTAGTACAGCTCGAACTGCCCCTGGGCCAGGCCTGTGCGCATGTCCAGCTCCAGCGCGGCACGCGCGCTCACGGCGGCTTGCATCTTGGGGTCGTAGAAACGCAGGGTATCGCGGCCCGCGTCCTTGGCCTGGTAGAGCGCCAGGTCCGCGCGCTTGAGCAGCTCGTCCGCCGTCTCGCGCATGCCGCTGAACACTGCCACGCCCATGCTCAGCGAGCTGTGGTGCGTGTCGCCGTCGAGCAGGTAGGGTTCGCGCAGCACGGCCAGGATGCGCTGGCCTATCTCTTCACTGCGTGCCGCCGCTTCCTCGGGGCTGGCGCCCAGGTCTTCCAGCACCACCACAAACTCGTCGCCGCCCTGGCGGGCCACGGTGTCGTCCTCGTGCACGCAACCGCGCAGGCGGTGCGCCACCTGCAGAAGCAGGGTGTCGCCCCGGTCATGGCCCCGGGTTTCGTTGAGGGTCTTGAAGTTGTCCAGGTCCAGCATCAAAAGCGCGCCACTGCGGTGGTGGCGCGCGCTGGCGGCCAGTGCCTGCTGGAGCCGGTCCATCAACAGGCGACGGTTGGGCAGGCGGGTGAGCGGGTCGTAGTACGCCAGGGTGTTGATCTCTTCCTCGGCGGCCTTGTGCTGGCTCAGGTCCTGCATGGTGATGAGGCGCCCGCCATCGACAAAGATGCCGGAGATCTCCACCGGCTTGAGTTTGCCGTCAGCGCACCGGATGGTGTATTCGGCTGCGGGGATCACGCCCCGGTTTCTGGCATCGATCAGCTTTTGCCGGATGGCATTGCGCTCCACCGGGTCCGGGTAGGCGCGCTGCCACCAGGTGTCCACGTCGGGCACTTCTTCCTGTGTATAGCCGCAGATCTGCACATAGCGCTCGTTGCGGAAGCTGATGAGGCCGTCCTCCTGCACCAGGCACAGCCCCATGGGCAGGCGCTCCAGGATGCTGCGCAGGCGCTGCTCGTTGGCGCGCAGGGTTTCTTCCATGCGCTTGCGCGAGGTGATGTCCTGCACCACGGCGATGTGGTGGCCGGTGATCCACATCGACGACACGGTGAGATCGCCCCAGACCACATGCCCATCCTTGTGGATGTAGCGTTTTTCGAGCCGGTACTCGGGCAGGTCGCCACTCTTGAGGCGCCGCACCTGGGCCATGTCGGCAGCCAGGTCGTCGGGGTGGGTGAGGCTCTGGAAGGTCTTGCCCACCAGCTCCTGCACGCTGTAGCCCAGGATGTCGGCATAGCGCTGGTTGGCGCGCAGGAACTGGCCGGTGTTGGAATCCACCTGCGCCACCCCCACGGTGGTCTGATTGAACAGGGCACGAAACCGCTCTTCGCTCTCGCGCCGCGCGTCGTCAGACACCTGGGCGCGCACCAGTGCCAGGGTGCGCTGGCGCACCAGCAGCCCCACCGTGGATGCGGCCAGCAGCGATACCAGCACACCGGCCAGCCCCGCCAGCAGCGGCAGCCGCGCCTCTTGCGGTGCCAGGAACGAGCGTGTGGGATAAAAGGTGAGCTGCCAGCGCCGGTCGTGCACCACCAGGTCGCGCACCAGGGGCCGCGCGCCGGGCAGGCCGGGGGAGGTCTGCTCCAGCAGCGAGCGCACCGTGGTGTCGCGGGCATCCGTGCGCACCGGGCCCTGGTCGGTCATGGCCACGGCAATGCCATTCAGAAACCCCTGGCTCCCCAGCCCCTGCACCAGGTCATACACCCGCAGGGTAGAAGCCACGGCGCCGACAAACCGCTGCTCGGCCGTGCCCGCCGT
Organism: Acidovorax sp. GW101-11A03; assembly: GCF_059424825.1. Taxonomy (NCBI): domain Bacteria; kingdom Pseudomonadati; phylum Pseudomonadota; class Betaproteobacteria; order Burkholderiales; family Comamonadaceae; genus Acidovorax; species Acidovorax sp. GW101-11A03. The sequence goes on from NZ_JBWKZU010000020.1 coordinate 70,616, forward strand.
GGGGTCGAACACCGGCACGCGGATCACGATGCCCTGGCGGTACTTTTCTTCCTGGATCAGGTCGAACGGCGCCGACACCACGGTCTGGCCGCTGTCGCGGCTGTAGCGCATGGCCGCCAGGTTGGTGGGCTGGGCACTGATGTCCAGGCCCAGCACCCCTTCGTTGCCCACCATCGGCCACAGGTACTCGGCCACAAAATACTCGGCACGCTCGCCCGGCGGGTGGATGCGGAAGTTGGGGAAGCCGTCGGGCGAGAGCGAGGTGTCCACCCGCACGCGGGCCTCATAGGCCTCGCGCTCCGGGCCGGGCACCCAGCGCGTGAACGACAGGTTGCGCACCCCGGGGTAACGCTGGCCCACCTCCATCTCGCTGGCGGCGCGCTCGAAATCCAGGCGCGACAGATGGGGGTTGGCGGTGAACAGGCCCCGCAGACCGTTGACCACCTCGGTGTGCCCGGCGATGCGCTGACCCAAGGCGTCGGAAAAAGCCCGCGCCTCCTGCACAAACCGCGCCTGGTCGATCTGTGCCATCGAATCCGCCTGGTGTATTCCCAGCCACAGGCTCAGACCCAGCCCCAGCACGGCCACACCCAGGCCCGACCACCAGTGCCTGTAGCGGCCCGGCGCAAGCGGGCCAGACGGGAGGGGGGAACTCGGGGGGAGGGTCAGACGAATGCCTCAGCCGGGGAGCAAGTTGGTGGGACGCCAGCCAGGCACCCAATCGGCCAGCCAGAGCGGAATGGACGCAGGATAGCGGCAAACTTGGCCCTGTGGCACCAACATTTTGTTACCGCGCAACATTCAATAAAAAAGTGCCGTCTGCGCAACACTGTCATGCCTTGCAAGCTATGAAATGATGAGCACATTTCATGACCGATGAGTCACAGCCACCGGATACGGGGCAAAACGGCTGTGGTTCTCATTCACATCCAGCGCGCGCCCAATGGGCGGGAAGGCACGCTGCGGGCAGGCGTCGCGCTCACACACCTTGCAGCCCATACCGATCGGTACGGCGGCCTCGGGGCGTGCCAAGTCTAGCCCGCGCGAGTACACCAGCTGCGGCGCGTGGCGGATGTCGCAGCCCAGCGCCACCGAAAACTCCTTGCCCGGCACACCCCACCCGCCCCCGCTGCGCGACACGGTGCGCGCCACCCACAGGTAAGCCCGCCCATCCGGCATGCGCGCCACCTGCGGCACGATGCGCCCGGGTTGGGCAAAGGCCTCGTACACGTTCCACAGCGGGCAGGTGCCGCCGATCTTGCTGAAGTGAAAGTGGGTGGCCGATTGCCGCTTGCTGATGTTGCCCGCGCGGTCCACGCGGATGAAGAAGAACGGCACGCCGCGTGCACTGGGCCGCTGCAGAGTGGACAGGCGGTGGCACACGGTCTCGAAGCCCACGCCAAACTGCTGGCCCAGCCGCTCGATGTCGTAGTGGTGCCCCTCGGCCGCCTGCAAAAAGGCGGTGTAGGGCAGCACCAGCGCCCCCGCAAAGTAGTTGGCCAGGCCAATGCGCGCCAGCGCCCGGGCCTGGTCGCTCGATAAACCCGCACCAGCGGCCAGGCGTTGCAGCTCAGCGCCCTGCTCCAGAAACGCCAGCTGCGTTGCCATCTGGAACGCGCGCTGCCCCCGCTCCAGCCCCGCCGCCAGCTGCAGCACGCCGGTGTCGGCCTGGAACACGCGCTGTGCCTGCCCCGGCAGGTCGGCCACATCCACCACGCGCACGCCGTGGGCAGCCAGCAGGCGCTGGGCCAGCGCCTCGTCCGCACGGCCGGGTAGCAGGCCCCAGTCGGCGGCGCACTGCTCGGCGGCGTCGTCCAGCTCGGCAATGTGGTTCTGGCGCGCAAAGAAGAAGTCGCGCACTTCTTCATAGGCCATGGGCGGCTGGTGAGCCATGGCGCCCTCTCCGCCCCGGTCGTTGCCCAGGGCGGCCAGGCGTTCGAGTGCCTGGCGGTGCCGCTGGTGCAGCGCCAGCAGCGTGCGCGCCACGGCGGGCATGCCAGCGGCCAGCTCGCGGATTTCGGCGAGCGACACGGCTTCGCCCACGCCCTCCCCACCCACACCTGCGGGCAGATCGGCCAGCACCTCGCGCAGGCCCGTGATGAGGCGCGCCTCGTCGTCGTCGGAGAACCGCTGCACATCCACGCCAAACACGGCGTTGATCTTGAGCAGCACAGGCACGGTGAGCGGACGCTGGTTCTGCTCCAGCTGGTTCAGGTAGCTGGCCGACAGGTCCAAGGCCCGGGCCAGTGCCACCTGGGTCATGCCGCGCTCTTCGCGCAGGCGGCGCAGGCGCACGCCCATGAAGGTTTTTTTCATTGTTTCTTTCGCAGTGGGGCAACGCCATTCGTTCGCAAAACCAATCTGCAAATCATTCGCAAATTTTGCAAATCACAGGCGATGCCTTCGCAATCATTCGCCAATTTAGGTCTTACGAAGGGATGCCATTGTGCGTAAATTGCGAAGCATGACAACCCCTCAAGGCACCGTCGAGCTGACGGAAATCGTCTTCCCCGCCGAGGCCAACCACTACGGCACGCTGTTTGGCGGCAATGCCCTTCAGCTCATGGCCAAGGCGGCGTTTCTGGCGGCGCGCGGTGCCGCAGCGCGCGACGTGGTGATGGCGGGCGTGACCGATGTGCGTTTTCTGGCCCCGGTGCCCGTGGGCCATGTGCTCACGCTGCGCGCCTGGGTCAGCCGTATGGGCCGCAGCTCGCTCACCGTGTGCGTGAACGGCCTGGCCACCACGCTGGGCTCGCCGCCAGAGGCTGTGCTGCAAGGGGTTTTCGACATGGTGGCCGTGGACGCCAAAGGCCGCCCCACGCCCATCGCCACCGCTTACATGAACCAGGAGGAGACCCCATGACCACCCCCACCACCGTTGAAACCCCGGGCTTCAAGCCCAAGAAATCCGTGGCCCTGTCGGGCGTGACGGCGGGCAACACCGCCCTGTGCACCGTGGGCCGCACGGGCAACGACCTGCACTACCGGGGCTACGACATCCTGGACATTGCCGAGGTCTGCGAGTTTGAAGAAATCGCCCACCTGCTGGTGCACGGCAAGCTGCCCACACGCGCCGAGCTGCGTGCCTACAAGGTCAAGCTCAAGGCGCTGCGCGGCCTGCCGCTGTCGGTGAAGCAGGCGCTGGAGCAACTGCCCGCCGCCAGCCACCCCATGGACGTGATGCGCACAGGGGTCTCGGCCCTGGGCTGTGCGCTGCCCGAAAAGGACGACCACAACCTGCCCGGCGCACGTGACATTGCCGACCGATTGATGGCATCACTGGGCTCCATGCTGCTGTACTGGTACCACTGGGCCAGCTCGGGCCGCCGCATCGAGGTGGAGACGGACGACGACTCCATCGGCGCGCACTTCTTGCACCTGCTGCATGGCACAGCACCCAGCGCGGCCTGGGAGCGTGCGATGCACACCTCGCTCAACCTCTATGCCGAGCACGAGTTCAATGCATCCACCTTCACCGCCCGCGTGGTGGCCGGCACGGGCAGCGACATGTATTCGGCCATCACCGGCGCCATTGGTGCGCTGCGCGGCCCCAAGCATGGCGGCGCGAACGAGGTGGCCTTCGAAATCCAGAAGCGCTACGACACCCCCGACGAGGCCGAGGCCGACATCCGCCGCCGCGTGGAGGCCAAAGAGGTCGTGATCGGCTTCGGCCACCCGGTCTATACCGTGAGCGACCCGCGCAACGTCGTCATCAAGGGCGTGGCGCGCAGCCTGTCGCAAGAGGCGGGCAGCACCAAGATGTTCGACATTGCCGAACGGCTGGAATCGGTGATGTGGGAGGTGAAAAAGATGTTCCCCAACCTCGACTGGTTCAGCGCCGTGAGCTACCACATGATGGGCGTTCCCACCGCCATGTTCACGCCGCTGTTCGTCATTGCACGCACCAGCGGCTGGGCGGCGCACATCATCGAGCAGCGCATCGACAACAAGATCATCCGGCCGAGTGCGAACTACACCGGGCCCGAAGACCTGGCGTTTGTGCCGATCCAGGACCGCAAGTAAAACAATGCCCCCAGCCCCACGCGCATGAACACTCTGTACCGCAAGCCACTGCCCGGCACGCAGCTGGACTATTTTGATGCTCGCGCCGCCATCGAAGCCCTGCAACCCGGCGCCTGGGCCACCCTGCCCTACACCGCCCGCGTGCACGCCGAAAACATCGTGCGCCGCGCCGCCCCGGCCACCGTCAATGACTGCCTGCGCCAGCTCATCGAGCGCAAGCGCGACCGCGACTTTCCCTGGTACCCCGCGCGCGTGGTGTGCCACGACATCCTGGGCCAGACGGCGTTGGTAGATTTGGCGGGCCTGCGCGATGCAATTGCCAAGGAAGGCGGTGACCCAGCCCAGGTGAACCCCGTGGTGCCGGTGCAGCTCATCGTGGACCATTCGCTGGCCGTGGAATGTGGCGGATTCGACCGCGATGCGTTTGCCAAGAACCGCGCCATCGAAGACCGCCGCAACGAAGACCGCTTTCACTTCATCGAGTGGACGAAAAAAGCCTTTGCCAATGTGGATGTGATCCCGGCGGGGAACGGGATCATGCACCAGATCAATCTGGAAAAGATGTCGCCCGTGGTCCATGCCGACCGGGGTGTGGCCTACCCCGACACCTGCGTGGGCACTGACAGCCACACGCCGCATGTGGATGCGCTGGGCGTGATCGCCATCGGCGTGGGCGGCCTGGAGGCCGAGAACGTGATGCTGGGCCGCGCATCGATGATGCGGCTGCCCGAGATGGTGGGCGTGGAGCTGACCGGCCAGCGCCAGGACGGCATCACCGCCACCGACGTGGTGCTGGCGCTCACCGAGTTCTTGCGCAAGGCCAAGGTGGTGGGGGCCTACCTGGAATTCTTTGGCGAAGGCGCCGCCAAGCTCACCATTGGCGACCGCGCCACCATCTCCAACATGGCGCCGGAATATGGCGCAACGGCGGCGCTGTTCAGCATTGATGAGCAGACGCTGGACTACCTGCGGCTGACCGGCCGCGAGGCCAGCCAAGTCAAGCTGGTCGAGACCTATGCCAAAACCGCAGGTTTGTGGGCCGATGCGCTCGCGGACGCCGTCTACGACCGTACCCTGCGCTTTGACCTGTCTACCGTGGTGCGCAACCTGGCTGGCCCCTCCAACCCGCATGCGCGCGTGGCCACGTCCGACCTGGCCGCCCGGGGCATTGCGGGCCCCTGGGCGATGCCCTCGCCCGGCGAAGGCACGATGCCCGACGGCGCCGTGGTGATCGCCGCCATCACCAGCTGCACCAACACCAGCAACCCGCGCAATGTGATGGCCGCCGCCCTGCTGGCGCGCAACGCCCATCGGCTGGGCCTCACGCGCAAGCCCTGGGTCAAGACCTCGCTCGCGCCCGGCTCCAAGGCGGTAGAACTGTATTTGAAGGAAGCCGGTCTGCTGGCCGACCTGGAAGCGCTGGGCTTTGGCATCGTCGCCTTTGCCTGCACCACTTGCAACGGCATGAGTGGCGCGTTGGACCCTGCAATTCGGCAGGAGATCATCGACCGCGACCTGTACGCCACCGCCGTGCTCTCGGGCAACCGCAATTTCGACGGGCGCATCCACCCCTATGCCAAGCAGGCGTTTCTGGCCTCACCCCCCTTGGTGGTCGCCTATGCGATTGCGGGCACGGTGCGGTTTGACATCGAAAAGGATGTGCTGGCGGTGGTGGATGGCACGCCCGTCCGGCTCAAGGACCTGTGGCCCAGCGATGCAGAAATCGACGCCGTGGTGAAGGCCGCCGTGCAACCCGCGCAATACCGCGCGGTGTACGAGCCCATGTTTGCCCTGCGGCAGGACGATGGCCCGCGCGTACCGCCCCAGTACGACTGGCGCCCGCAGTCCACCTACATCCGCCGCCCGCCCTACTGGGACACCGAAGGCATTGGCGCACTCGCCGCCCACCCGCGCACCTTGCAGGGCATGCGCCCGCTGGCCATCCTGCCCGACAACATCACCACCGACCACCTCTCGCCCTCCAACGCCATCCTGCCGGACAGCGCGGCGGGCGAATACCTGGCGCGCATGGGCCTGCCCGAGGAGGACTTCAACTCCTACGCCACCCACCGGGGCGACCACCTCACCGCCCTGCGCGCCACGTTTGCCAACCCGCAGCTGGTCAATGAGATGGCGGTGATCGATGGCAAGGTCCAGAAAGGATCGCTGGCCCGCGTGGAGCCCGAAGGCCAGGTGATGCGCATGTGGGAGGCCATCGAAACCTACCTGCACCGCCGCCAGCCGCTGATCATCATCGCGGGCGCCGACTATGGCCAGGGCTCCAGCCGCGAC
>NZ_JBWKZU010000021.1:0-76079 GCF_059424825.1 Acidovorax sp. GW101-11A03
ACTGTGAAGCTGATCAACCCCATCGCCATGGAAGAAGGTCTGCGCTTCGCTATCCGCGAAGGCGGCCGCACGGTGGGCGCTGGCGTCGTGGCCAAGATCATTGCCTAATTGGCAAGGTATATAGGGGTATAGCTCAATTGGCAGAGCGTCGGTCTCCAAAACCGAAGGTTGTAGGTTCGATTCCTACTGCCCCTGCCACTTGAAAGTGGCCCACAACAAGCCCGCCAGACCCTGGCGGGCTTCGGTGTCTTAAGTGATGCCGTGGATCGGAAGCAGGAAACACTCAAAGATGGCCACATCACAGGTTGAAACTGTCAATACAGGCGCAGACAAGGCCAAGCTCGCAGCGGTGGTGGCCTTGGTCATTGCATCGGTAGCGGGCTTTTATTTGCTGGGCAAGCAAGGTGCGGTGGTGCAGTGGGCTGCGCTGATCGTGGGCTTGGTTGCGGCGGCGGGTGTTTTTCTGGTGTCGGAGTCGGGGCGTCAATTTGTCGCTTTTGCGAAAGATGCATGGCGTGAAGTCAAGAAGGTCGTCTGGCCGACGCGCAAGGAAACCCTGCAGATGACTGCGTATGTGTTCGCCTTTGTGGTGATCATGGCGCTATTCCTGTGGTTCACTGACAAGACCCTGGAGTGGGTGTTGTACGACTTGATTTTGGGCTGGAGAAAGTCATGACGACCGCTGCGGAAATCACTGGAGCAGAAGCTCCTGCAGGCGCTTCTGCTTCGGCAAACCCCGATTTGCGTTGGTACATTGTTCACGCCTACTCCGGCATGGAGAAGGCGGTGGAGCGCAACATCCAGGAGCGCATCAGCCGCTCGGGGATGCAGGACAAGTTTGGCCGCATTCTGGTGCCGACCGAAGAGGTCGTTGAAATGAAGAACGGCCAGCGCAAGACGACAGAGCGTCGTTTGTTCCCTGGCTATGTGTTCGTTGAAATGATCATGGACGACGACACCTGGCACTTGGTGAAGCACACCAACAAGGTGACGGGTTTTGTGGGGGGGGCCAAGAATCGCCCCGCCCCGATCTCGGAAGACGAAGTGCAAAAGATCGTCAGCCAGATGCAGGAAGGTACCGACAAGCCCCGCCACAAGATCGAATTCATGGTTGGTGAACTGGTTCGCGTCAAGGAAGGTCCGTTCACGGACTTCAATGGCTCTGTCGAAGAAGTCAACTACGAAAAGAGCCGCGTGCGCGTCTCCGTGATGATCTTTGGCCGCTCTACGCCGGTTGAGCTGGAATTTGGGCAGGTCGAGAAGACCTGACCCGTTGATCCGAAGTCTGGCTTTTCAGGTTTTCGTGTCCAAAAAATGGATGCCGCACTTTTCGACTCGGTGCGGACATCGCGAAGGTGAGTCGTTAACCCCGGGGAGCCGGTGGCTGCATGGTGCAGCGCAGGCGTTATGACCCGTAAGGAGTAAAACATGGCGAAGAAAATCGTCGGTTTTATCAAGCTGCAAGTTCCAGCTGGTAAGGCCAATCCATCCCCACCAATCGGCCCTGCACTGGGCCAGCGTGGCCTCAACATCATGGAGTTCTGCAAGGCATTCAATGCCCAGACCCAGGGTGTCGAGCCCGGCCTGCCGCTGCCTGTGGTCATCACGGCTTTTGCAGACAAGAGCTTCACCTTCATCATCAAGACGCCGCCTGCGACGACTCTGATCAAGAAGGCCATCAAGCTCGAAAAGGGTTCTTCCAACGCATTGAAGGTCAAGGTCGGCAAGATCACGCGCGAACAGCTCGAAGAGATCGCCAAGACCAAGATGAAAGACATGAATGCTGCCAACGTCGACGCCGCCGTGCGCACGCTGGCTGGCTCTGCACGCTCGATGGGCGTGACGGTGGAGGGTTTGTAAGATGGCCAAGCTGACCAAGAAGCAAAAAGCCCTGCAAGGCAAGGTTGACAGTACCAAGCTGTACGCATTCGCCGACGCAGTTGCGATCGTGAAGGAGGCCGCTACGGCCAAGTTCGACGAATCCATCGATGTGGCCGTTCAGCTGGGCATCGATGCCAAGAAGTCCGACCAAGTGGTTCGTGGCGCCGTGGTGCTGCCTAACGGCACTGGCAAGACGACGCGCGTGGCCGTGTTCGCACAAGGTGCCAAGGCGGAAGAAGCCAAGGCCGCTGGCGCCGACATCGTTGGCATGGACGACCTGGCTGCCCAAGTCAAGGCTGGTGACATGCCTTTCGACGTGGTGATCGCAGCCCCTGACGCAATGCGCGTTGTGGGTACGCTGGGCCAGATCCTGGGTCCACGTGGCCTGATGCCCAACCCCAAGGTGGGCACGGTGACGCCTGACGTTGCTACGGCTGTGAAGAACGCCAAGGCAGGTCAAGTGCAGTTCCGCGTGGACAAGGCCGGCATCGTGCACAGCACGATCGGTCGTCGCTCGTTCGACAACGAAAAGCTGCAAGGCAATCTGGCTGCACTGATCGAAGCTCTGAACAAGGCAAAGCCCGCAACCAGTAAGGGCCTGTACCTGCGCAAGGTTGCTGTGTCCTCCACGATGGGCGTTGGCGTCCGCGTGGATACGCAATCCATCGCAGCGTAATTGCGATAAGAAATCTTCAGGCCTGTCAAAAGGCCTGATGTGGTGGGCTGATGGTGCTGTCAAAGGTGCTTTCAGGCCATCCAAGACCGTTGGTGTGCAACTTGTTTGTACTTAATCCCTCTGGGGCCAACGCAGATGGCGATCCCGCTGCAGATGGAATCCGTTCCGAAACAGTTGGTCGCTGCAACAAGAGCGCGCACGAGGGTGAAAACCCAAATGTGCAATTTAAGGAGTAGACCTTGAGTCTTAATCGCAGTGAGAAAGAAGCGGTCATCAGTGAAGTGACCAGCCTCGCCGCTAAAGCTCAAACGCTTGTGATCGCGGAATACCGTGGCATCACGGTCGCCGACATGACCAAACTGCGCGTGGAAGCTCGCAGCAAGGGCGTGAGCCTGAGTGTTCTGAAGAACACCCTGGCCCGCCGTGCTGTGGCTGGCAGCCAGTTTGACGTGGTGGCAGACCAGATGACCGGTCCTCTGATCTATGGCTTCTCCGAAGACGCTGTGGCAGCCGCGAAAGTGGTGGCCGATTTCTCGAAGACCAACGACAAGCTGGTGATTCGTGGCGGCGCTTTCGGTGGCAAAGCCCTGGACGTCAACGGCGTTAAGCAACTGGCCAACATCCCTTCCAAGGAAGTGCTGCTGGCTCAGATTTGTGGCTTGCTTATGTCCCCCATGTCGCGTACGGCCGTTGTGCTGGGCGCACTGGCGGCGAAAAAAGGCGAAGGCGCAGCCGCTCCGGCCGCCGAACCTGTCGCGGCTTGAACGCTCGGCAGTTAACCAACAAAATTGTTAGGAAATCAAAATGGCATTCGACAAAGACGCATTTTTGACCGCGCTGGACAGCATGACGGTCCTGGAACTCAATGACCTGGTGAAGGCCATTGAAGAGAAGTTTGGCGTGAGCGCTGCAGCCATGGCTGCTCCTGCTGCTGCCGGTGGTGGCGCTGGCGCTGCTGCTGCTGAAGAAAAGACGGAATTCAATGTGGTGCTGACCGACGCTGGCGCCAACAAGGTGTCCGTCATCAAGGCAGTGCGTGAAATCACGGGTCTGGGCCTCAAGGAAGCCAAGGATCTGGTGGACGGCGCTCCCAAGAACGTCAAGGAAGGCATTGCCAAGGCTGACGCCGAAGCTGCCGTCAAGAAGCTGGTGGAAGCTGGCGCCAAGGCCGAACTCAAGTAATTCGGTCCCGCTCAAGGGCTGGAGTGCTCCTCAAAGGGCCTCCAGCCTTTGGTGCTTTCAGAGCGCACCCGCAAGCCCTGCCCATTGTTAGGGTTTGCGAGTGTCTTCTGTCAATCCCGACAGCAGAAGACGCCTTGGTTCGGGTGATGTGCAATGCATCACCGTCCGCCATGGTTGGTAGTGGCCAACCGCCAAGCCCGCAAAGACAGCGCTCCTTGCGGGTCAGTCGTCGAAGACCCAGGACTCATGTCTTTGCCCGGAGATCTCATGGCCTATTCCTACACCGAACGCAAGCGAATTCGCAAAAGTTTCGGCACCCGCGATAGCGTGCTCGAAGTTCCCTATCTGCTGCAGATGCAGAAGGACGCATACACCGCTTTCCTGCAGGCTGATAAAGCACCCCAGAAAAGAACCATCGAAGGCCTTCAGGCTGCATTCGACGCTGCCTTCCCCATCGTCTCTCACAACGGCTTTGTGGAGATGAAGTTCATCGAATACAACCTGGCCAAGCCTGCATTCGATGTGCGTGAGTGCCAGACGCGTGGTCTGACCTTCGCCTCGGCCGTGCGCGCCAAGGTCCAGCTGATCATCTATGACCGCGAGTCTTCGACCTCCCAGTCCAAAGTGGTCAAGGAAGTGAAGGAGCAAGAGGTCTACATGGGCGAAGTGCCCCTGATGACCGACAAGGGCTCGTTCATCATCAACGGCACCGAGCGCGTCATCGTGTCGCAGCTGCACCGTTCGCCGGGCGTGTTCTTCGAGCACGACAAAGGCAAGACGCACAGTTCGGGCAAGCTGCTGTTCTCGGCACGCATCATCCCTTACCGCGGCTCGTGGCTGGACTTCGAGTTTGATCCGAAGGACATCCTGTACTTCCGCGTGGACCGTCGCCGCAAGATGCCGGTCACGATCCTGCTCAAGGCCATTGGCCTGAACCCCGAGTCCATCCTGGCGAACTTCTTCGTCAACGACAACTTCCGTCTGATGGACAGCGGCGCGCAGATGGAGTTCGTCTCCGAGCGCCTGCGCGGCGAAGTGGCCCGTTTCGACATCACCGACAAGTCCGGCAAAGTGGTCGTGGCCAAGGACAAGCGCGTCACGGCCCGCCACACCCGCGAACTGGAGCAGTCCGGTACCACGCACATCAGCGTGCCCGAAGACTTCCTGATCGGCCGCGTGGTGGCCCGCAATATCGTCGATGCTGACACGGGTGAAATCATCGCCAAGGCCAACGACGAGCTGACCGAAGCCTTGCTCAAGAAGCTGCGCAGCGCCGGTGTGCAAGATGTGCAGTGCATCTACACCAACGAACTCGACCAGGGCGCGTACATGTCGCAGACCCTGCGCATCGACGAAACGGTGGACGAGTTCGCTGCGCGCGTGGCCATCTACCGCATGATGCGCCCCGGCGAGCCGCCAACGGAAGACGCCGTGCAGGCCCTGTTCCAGCGCCTGTTCTACAACCCCGACACGTACGATCTGTCGCGCGTGGGCCGTATGAAGTTCAACGCCAAGATCGGCCGTGACGAATCCACCGGCCCCATGGTGTTGTCCAATGAGGACATCCTGGCGGTGGTCAAGATCCTGGTGGACCTGCGCAACGGCAACGGCGAAGTCGACGACATCGATCACCTGGGCAACCGCCGCGTGCGCTGCGTGGGCGAGCTGGCCGAGAACCAGTACCGCACCGGCCTGGCACGTATCGAGAAGGCAGTGAAGGAACGTCTGGGCCAGGCCGAGCAAGAGCCGCTCATGCCCCACGACCTGATCAACAGCAAGCCGATCTCGGCTGCGCTGAAGGAATTCTTCGGCGCCTCTCAGCTGTCGCAGTTCATGGACCAGACCAACCCACTGGCCGAAATCACGCACAAACGCCGCGTGTCCGCCCTGGGCCCAGGCGGTCTGACCCGCGAGCGCGCAGGCTTCGAAGTGCGTGACGTGCACGTGACCCACTACGGCCGCGTCTGCCCTATCGAGACGCCTGAAGGCCCGAACATCGGCCTGATCAACTCGCTGGCCCTGTACGCCCGCTTGAACGAGTACGGTTTCATCGAAACGCCGTACCGCCGCGTGGCCGATGGCAAGGTGACGAACGAGATCGACTACCTGTCGGCCATCGAAGAAGGCAAGTACGTGATCGCGCAGGCCAACGCCACCCTGGACAAGGATGGTCGCCTGACGGGTGAGCTGGTCTCTGCCCGTGAAAAGGGTGAATCCATCCTGTGCGGCGCCGATCGCGTGCAGTACATGGACGTGTCGCCTGCACAGATCGTGTCGGTGGCCGCATCGCTGGTTCCGTTCCTGGAGCACGACGACGCGAACCGCGCGCTGATGGGCGCCAACATGTCGCGCCAGGCCGTGCCTGTGCTGCGCCCCGAAAAGCCCCTGGTGGGCACGGGTATCGAGCGCGTGGCTGCTGTGGACTCGGGCACGGTGGTCACTGCCAACCGTGGCGGTATAGTGGACTACGTGGACGCCACCCGCATCGTGGTGCGCGTGAACGACGACGAAGCCGTGGCCGGTGAAGTGGGTGTGGACATCTACAACCTCATCAAGTACCAGCGTTCCAACCAGAACACGAATATCCACCAGCGCCCCATCGTCAAGAAGGGAGACAAGCTGGTCAAGGGTGACGTGGTGGCCGACGGCGCATCGACGGACTTTGGCGAAATCGCCATCGGCCAGAACATGCTGATCGCCTTCATGCCCTGGAACGGCTACAACTTCGAAGACTCGATCCTGATCTCCGAACGCGTGGTGGCCGAAGACCGCTACACCTCGATCCACATCGAGGAACTGGTGGTCATGGCCCGCGACACGAAGCTGGGCGCTGAAGAAATCACGCGCGATATTCCGAACTTGTCGGAGCAGCAACTGAACCGTCTGGACGAGTCCGGCATCATCTACGTGGGCGCCGAGGTGCAACCCGGCGACACGCTGGTCGGCAAGGTCACGCCCAAGGGCGAGACCACCCTCACGCCTGAAGAAAAGCTGCTGCGCGCCATCTTCGGCGAGAAGGCTTCCGACGTGAAGGACACCTCGCTGCGCGTGGACCAGGGCTCGTCGGGCACCGTGATCGACGTGCAGGTGTTCACCCGTGAAGGCATCCAGCGCGACAAGCGCGCCCAGCAGATCATCGATGATGAACTCAAGCGCTTCCGCCTGGACCTGAACGACCAGCTGCGCATCGTCGAGGCCGACGCGTTCGACCGTATCGAAAAGCTGCTGACCGGCCGCGTCGCCAACGGCGGCCCGCAAAAGCTGGCCAAGGGCACGAAGATCGACAAGGCTTATCTGGCCTCGGTCGAGAAGTTCCACTGGTTCGACATCCGCCCTGCTGAAGACGAAGTGGCCACCCAGCTCGAATCCATCAAGAACGCGCTGGAGCAGACGCGCCACAGCTTCGACCTGGCCTTTGAAGAAAAGCGCAAGAAGCTCACGCAAGGCGACGAGCTGCCTGCGGGCGTGCTCAAGATGGTCAAGGTATACCTGGCCGTCAAGCGCCGCCTGCAGCCTGGTGACAAGATGGCCGGCCGCCACGGTAACAAGGGTGTGGTGTCCAAGATCGTTCCGGTTGAAGACATGCCTTACATGGCCGACGGCACGCCTGCCGACATCGTTCTGAACCCGTTGGGCGTGCCCTCGCGGATGAACATTGGCCAGGTGCTGGAAGTCCACCTGGGCTGGGCCGGCAAGGGCATTGGCCAGCGCATTGGCGACATGCTGCGCGAGCAGGCCAAGGCGGCTGAGCTGCGCAAGTTCCTCGAAGAGGTCTACAACTCGCGCGGCCGCAAGGAAGATCTGTCGCAACTGAGCGACGACGACCTGATGGCGATGGCGGAAAACTTGACCAACGGTGTGCCTTACGCAACGCCTGTGTTCGATGGTGCTTCGGAAGAAGAAATCAAGGACATGCTCAAGATCGCCTACCCGGACGACATCGCCGAGCGCAAGGGCCTCACGTCCACGCGCACCCAGGCGTACCTGTTTGACGGCCGCACGGGCGAGCGCTTTGAGCGCCCGACGACCATCGGCTACATGCACTACCTGAAGCTGCACCACTTGGTGGACGACAAGATGCATGCCCGCTCGACCGGTCCTTACTCGCTCGTCACGCAGCAGCCGCTGGGCGGCAAGGCCCAGTTCGGTGGCCAGCGTTTCGGGGAAATGGAAGTGTGGGCGCTGGAAGCTTACGGCGCCGCTTATGTGCTGCAGGAAATGCTGACCGTGAAGTCCGACGACGTGGTGGGCCGTACCAAGGTGTACGAATCCATCGTCAAGGGCGAACACGCCATCGAAGCCGGCATGCCGGAATCGTTCAACGTGCTGGTCAAGGAAATCCGTTCGCTGGGCCTGGACATCGAGCTGGAACGCTCCTAAGCAGAAAAGGAAAGAGTCACTATGAAATCGCTACTCGACCTGTTCAAGCAATTCACGCCGGACGAGCATTTCGATGCCATCCGCATCGGCATGGCTTCGCCCGAGAAGATCCGTTCGTGGTCTTTCGGTGAAGTGAAGAAGCCCGAGACCATCAACTACCGCACGTTCAAGCCCGAGCGCGACGGCCTGTTCTGCGCCAAGATTTTTGGTCCCATCAAGGACTACGAGTGCCTGTGTGGCAAGTACAAGCGCCTGAAGCACCGCGGTGTGATCTGCGAGAAGTGCGGCGTTGAAGTCACGCAAACCAAGGTGCGCCGCGAGCGCATGGGCCACATCGACCTGGCCGCGCCTTGCGCCCACATCTGGTTCCTGAAGTCGCTGCCTTCGCGTCTGGGCCTGGTGCTCGACATGACGCTGCGCGACATCGAACGCGTGCTGTACTTCGAAGCCTATGTGGTGACCGACCCCGGCATGACCCCGCTGAAGAAGTTCAGCATCATGTCCGAGGACGACTACGACGCGAAGCGCAAGGAATACGGTGACGAGTTCATCGCCAAGATGGGCGCGGAAGGTATCAAGGACCTGCTGGAATCCATCGACATCGACCTGTCGATCGAGAAGCTGCGCGGCGACCTGACCGGCTCCGAAGTCAAGGTCAAGAAGAACGCCAAGCGCCTGAAAGTGCTGGAAGCGTTCAAGAAGTCCGGCATCAAGCCCGAGTGGATGGTGCTTGAAGTGCTGCCCGTTCTGCCACCGGACCTGCGTCCGCTGGTGCCACTGGACGGTGGCCGCTTTGCGACCTCCGACCTGAACGACCTGTACCGCCGCGTCATCAACCGCAACTCGCGTCTGCGCCGCCTGCTGGAGCTGAAGGCTCCCGAAATCATCGCGCGCAACGAAAAGCGGATGCTGCAGGAAGCCGTTGACTCGCTGCTGGACAACGGCCGCCGCGGCAAGGCCATGACAGGCGCCAACAAGCGTGCGCTGAAGTCCCTGGCCGACATGATCAAGGGCAAGAGCGGTCGCTTCCGCCAGAACTTGCTGGGCAAGCGCGTGGACTACTCTGGTCGTTCCGTGATTACCGTGGGCCCAACGCTCAAGCTGCACCAGTGCGGTCTGCCCAAGCTGATGGCTCTGGAGCTGTTCAAGCCTTTCATCTTCTCGCGCCTCGAAGCCATGGGCATCGCGACGACGATCAAGGCCGCCAAGAAGGAAGTCGAATCCGGCACCCCCGTGGTGTGGGACATCCTGGAAGAGGTCATCAAGGAACACCCCGTGATGCTGAACCGTGCGCCTACGCTGCACCGTTTGGGCATCCAGGCCTTTGAGCCCATCCTGATCGAAGGCAAGGCCATCCAGCTGCACCCCCTCGTTTGCGCGGCCTTCAACGCCGACTTCGACGGTGACCAGATGGCTGTCCACGTCCCGCTGTCGGTGGAAGCGCAGATGGAAGCCCGCACGCTGATGCTGGCCTCCAACAACGTGCTGTTCCCCGCTTCGGGCGAACCCTCCATCGTGCCTTCGCAGGACGTGGTGCTGGGCCTGTACTACGCCACCCGCGACCGCATCAACGGTAAGGGCGAAGGCCTGGTGTTTGCGGACACCGGTGAAGTGCAGCGCGCGTTGGACGCAGGCCAGGTCGAACTGGCCGCCAAGATCACGGTGCGCATGACCGAGTGGAGCAAGAACAAGGAAACCGGTGAGTTCGAGCCATCGACTTCGCTGGTGGAAACCACCGTGGGCCGTGCGCTGCTGTCCGAGATCCTGCCCAAGGGTCTGCCGTTCTCCAACATGAACAAGGCGCTCAAGAAGAAGGAAATCTCGCGCCTGATCAACGTGTCCTTCCGCAAGTGCGGTTTGAAGGAAACGGTGGTGTTTGCCGACAAGCTGCTGCAAAACGGCTTCCGTCTGGCCACGCGCGCCGGTATTTCCATCGCCATTGACGACATGCTGGTGCCGCCCCAAAAGGCCGGCATCATCGAGCGCTCCGAGAAGGAAGTGAAGGAGATCGAGCAGCAGTACGTGTCCGGTCTGGTCACCTCTGGCGAGCGCTACAACAAGGTGGTGGATATCTGGGGCAAGGCCGGCGACGAAGTGTCCAAGGTGATGATGGCCCAGCTGTCCAAGCAGAAGGTCGTGGACCGCCATGGCAAGGAAGTGGATCAGGAGTCCTTCAACTCCATCTACATGATGGCCGACTCCGGTGCCCGGGGTTCTGCTGCGCAGATTCGCCAGGTGGCCGGTATGCGGGGTCTGATGGCCAAGCCAGACGGCTCGATCATCGAAACGCCTATCACCGCGAACTTCCGCGAAGGTCTGAACGTGCTGGAGTACTTCATCTCCACCCACGGTGCCCGTAAGGGTCTGGCCGACACGGCGCTGAAGACCGCCAACTCCGGTTACCTGACGCGCCGTCTGGTGGACGTGACGCAGGATCTGGTCGTGACGGAAGAAGATTGCGGCACCGCCAATGGCTCGCTGATGCGCGCCATCGTTGAAGGCGGTGAAGTGATCGAATCGCTGCGCGACCGTATCCTGGGCCGCACCGCAGCCGAAGACGTGCTGCACCCCGAAACCCGCGCCGTGCTGGTGTCTGCCGGTGTGATGCTGGAAGAAGACCTCATCGAGGAACTCGAAGCCGCTGGTGTGGACGAGGTGAAGGTGCGCACCGCGCTGACCTGCGAAACCCGCTACGGCCTGTGTGCCAAGTGCTATGGCCGCGACCTGGGCCGCGGCGGCCTGATCAACCTCGGCGAAGCCGTGGGTGTGATCGCTGCCCAGTCCATCGGTGAGCCCGGCACGCAGCTGACCATGCGTACCTTCCACATCGGTGGTGCCGCTTCGCGCGCTGCCATCGCATCGAGCGTGGAAGCCAAGTCCAACGGCGTGATCGGCTTCAATGCCACGATGCGCTACGTGAGCAACACCAAGGGCGAGCTGGTGGTGATTGCGCGTTCGGGTGAAATCATCATCCAGGACGAGCATGGCCGCGAACGCGAACGCCACAAGGTGCCTTACGGCGCGACGCTGACGGTGAAGGCCGACCAGACCATCAAGGCTGGCACCATCCTCGCCAACTGGGATCCGCTGACGCGCCCCATCATTACCGAGTTCGCCGGTCAGACCAAGTTCGAGAACGTCGAAGAAGGCCTCACGGTGGCCAAGCAGGTCGATGAAGTGACCGGCCTGTCCACGCTGGTGGTGATCGACCCCAAGCGCCGTGGCGCAGCCAAGGTCGTGCGTCCGCAGGTGAAGCTGATCGATGCCCAGGGCAACGAAGTGAAGATCCCTGGCACCGACCACTCGGTGACCATCGGCTTCCAGGTCGGCGCGCTGATCCAGGTGCGCGACGGCCAGGACGTGGGCCCCGGCGAAGTGCTGGCGCGTATTCCGGTCGAAGGCCAGAAGACCCGCGACATTACCGGCGGTCTGCCCCGCGTGGCCGAGCTGTTCGAAGCCCGTACGCCGAAGGACAAGGGCACGCTGGCCGAAATGACCGGCACGGTGTCGTTCGGCAAGGAAACCAAGGGCAAGGTCCGTCTGCAGATCACCGATCCCGAAGGCCGCGTGTTCGAAGAACTCGTGCCCAAGGAAAAGAACATCCTGGTGCACGAAGGCCAGGTGGTGAACAAGGGCGAATCGATTGTGGACGGCCCCGCCGACCCGCAAGACATCCTGCGTTTGCTGGGCATCGAGGAACTCTCGCGCTACATCGTCGATGAAGTGCAGGACGTGTACCGCTTGCAAGGCGTGAAGATCAACGACAAGCACATCGAGGTGATCGTTCGCCAGATGCTGCGCCGCGTTGTGGTCGAGAACGTCGGCGAGTCGAACTACATCGCTGGCGAACAGGTCGAGCGGTCCGAGATCCTCAACACCAACGAGGCTCTGCAGTCCGAAGGCAAGATCCCCGCGACCTACAGCAACCTGCTGCTGGGTATCACGAAGGCATCGCTGTCCACCGACTCGTTCATCTCGGCCGCTTCCTTCCAGGAAACGACCCGCGTGCTCACCGAGGCTGCCATCATGGGCAAGCGCGACGAGCTGCGTGGCCTGAAGGAAAACGTGATCGTGGGCCGTCTGATCCCTGCCGGTACCGGCTTGGCTTACCACCAGGCACGCAAGGCCAAGGACGCCATGGACGACGCCGAGCGCCGCGCCATTGCCGAAGCCGAAGCGGCTGAAATGGCTGCCCAGTCTGACGCCTCCGAGGCCGACGGCAGCAGCGTCACCGCGACCGACGCAGCGGCCGACTAAGCCTTCCGGCTGTCACTGAAACGCTCCCGCCCTGTCCCCTGGCAGGCCGGGGGCGTTTTTCATGGAACGCCGGAACGCCCAGGTTCTTTCCTTTTTTTTCTCACCCCTTTTCCCGGGCTGGAGCGCGTGCAACCCGCGCCACCAGCAACTGCGCATGTTGTGGTCATCGCCCCTTTTCTGGATCGCTTTTGCCGTCCTCCTGTTCTGGGCCCTTGGGGCCTACAACCGCCTGATGCGGCTGCGTTCGGCGGTGGTGCAGTCGTTTGGCAGCTTTGACGCCCACATGGTGCGCCTGGTGGCCTTGATGGGCGAGTTTGATGCTGCGATCGCCGTACAGCGGGGGCGCCTGCTGGCCGGTGCGGGCGAGCAGGAGGTGGCGGCCTTGCAAGGCGCTACCACCCAGCTGAGTGCCTCGCTGGCCGTGGCGCGCGCGCGCCCGCTGCAGCCAGAAGCGGTGGCGGCCCTGGCTGCAGCGCGCGATGTGTTGCTGGCCACCTGGCTGGGCGCCGTGGGCGTGGTGCAACCCGCCACCGGGGCCCCAGACGCGGATGCTGTGACGGAGGCAGCGGCGGAGCCCGCCCTCACGGCCCTGTCGATCTGGCAGATCCGCTGGGACGAGCACCAGCAGCAAAACACCCAGGCCATCCAGGTGTTCAACGATGCGGTGCTGCATTACAACGCAGCCATTGCGCAGTTCCCGGCCAGCCTGCTGGCCTGGGTCTTTGGCTTCAAGGCGGCGCGCGCGCTGTAGCGCGGTCGCCGCAGCCGGTTTTCAGGACCACGATGAATCCTCCTTCTTCCCACCGCCCGGGCCACCCTGGCGGCCGCCACACCTCCCGCCCGTCACGTCCGCGTGCCAGTGGGGGGCCTTCGGGGGCTCCGGGCGCCACGCCGCCTGGCGCGGTGGCGCTGTGGCAGCAGTTGACCGCTGTTGCGGGGGCCTTGCAGGCCATTCGCAGCGGCCAGTCGGGCGCGACGGCCCTCGCGGCGGTCGATGCGGGACTGCGCCCCGGGGTCCAGGCCCTGCTGTTCCAGGTGCTGCGGCAGCTGGGCCGCGCCGACGCCCTGCGTCGGCAGCTGGCCACCCGCACGCCGCCACCCGCCGCCGATGCGCTGCTGTGCACGGCCCTGGCGCTGGGCTGGAACCCGGACGAGGCGCCCTACGAAGCCTTCACCCTGGTCAACCAGGCCGTGGAGGCTGCCAAGCACCATCCCGCCACGCGGGCCCAGGCGTCGTTCATCAACGGCTGCCTGCGCCGCTTTCTGCGGGAGCGCGACGCCCTGGTGGCCGCCACCGACAACGACCCGGTGGCCCGCTTCAACCACCCGGCGTGGTGGATCCAGCGGCTGCGCAAGGACCATCCGCAGCATTGGGAGCAGATCCTGCGGGCCAACAACGCCCACGCGCCCATGACGCTGCGGATTAATCAGCAAAAATGCACGCTGCCGCGCTATCAGCAAGCGCTGAATGCTATCAATTTAGAAGCATCCCCCGCCGGTGACATGGGCCTGGCCTTGCAGCACCCGGTACCCGTGCCATCGCTGCCCGGTTTTGCCGAGGGCTGGGCGTCGGTGCAGGACGCCGCCGCCCAGATGGCGGCGCCCTTGCTGCTGCAGGGGTTGGACCTGGCCCAGCCCCTGCGGGTGCTGGACGCCTGCGCCGCCCCCGGCGGCAAAACCGCGCACCTGCTGGAGATGGCCGCCCCCGGCGCGCCGATGCATGTCACGGCGCTGGAGGTTGATGCCACCCGCAGCGCCCGCATTGGCGACACGCTGCAGCGACTGGGGCTGAGCGCCCAGGTGCTGGTGGCCGATGCTGCACGCCCGCAGGACTGGTGGCAGGCGCATTGTGGTGGTGCTCTGTTCGATGCCATCTTGCTCGACGCACCCTGCACCGCATCCGGCATCGTGCGCCGCCACCCCGATGTGCGCTGGCTGCGCCGGGAGAGCGACATTGCCCAACTCGCCACTTTGCAGGCGCAGCTGCTGAAGGCCCTGTGGCCCCTGCTGCGCCCCGGTGGGCGCCTGCTGTACTGCACCTGCTCGGTGTTCCGCGCAGAAGGCGACGCCCAGGTGCAAACGTTTCTTGCGCACAACACCGATGCGCAATTGCAGCCTTCGCCGGGCCATTTAATTCCCGGCAACGCGGACAAGGGCGGGGCAGTCCCGGACAATCAGATCGGTGACCACGACGGATTTTTTTACGCACTGTTGCAAAAATCGCCGTAATGGGCCCGCTGGGGTCCATTGGTTGCTGTTTTGCGCCGCAGTTTTGTCGCTGTGCCTGTGGGGCGGGCTGCTGGCCCCCCCCGCCACGGCCGCCCAGGCCGCCAATGCCGAAGTGGGCGAGCTGCGCCTGGAGCGCGCCGAAGACGGCCTCTACCTCGGGGCCAACCTCCAGTTTGACCTGCCAGATCTGGCCGAAGATGCGCTCTACAAAGGCATCCCGATGTTTTTTGTGGCCGATGCGCAGGTGCTGCGCGACCGCTGGTACTGGTCCGACCGCCTTGTGGCCGAAACCACGCGCTACTTCCGGTTGAGCTACCAGCCGCTGACCCGCCGCTGGCGCCTCAACATCTCTGCCGTGCCCTTCACCAACAGCGGCCTGGGGGTGGTTCTGGGGCAGAATTTTGACAGTTACGATGAGGCGATGGCGTCCATTCAGCGATTTTCGCGCTGGAAGATTGCAGAACGTGATGTGATCGAGGCCGATGCCGTGCACACGGTCAACTTCCGTTTCCGGCTCGACATGTCCCAGCTGCCCCGTCCCTTCCAGATCGGCGCCGTGGGGCGATCGGGCTGGAACCTGCTGGTGTCCCGCAGCCAGCGCCTGGGTGCGGAGCCGGCCAGGTGAGCACAGGCGACACCCCGGCGGGCGCACCGCCGTCCACGCACACCACCGCGCGCCAGTCCCGGGCCGTGCGCTGGGCCGTGGGTGTGGGGGCGGCCATCATGTCGGCAATCGGCATGGTGCTGATGTTCCTGCTGACCCTGGCCACCAACAACCGGGTGCTCTATGAACGCAACTACGCCTGGCTGTTTGGCGTGAATGTGTTTGTGGCCCTGCTGCTGCTGGGCGTGCTGGTCTGGGTGGCCGTGCGGTTGGGCATGCGGCTACGCAAAGGGCGGTTCGGCAGCCGCTTGCTGGTCAAGCTGGCCGCGATCTTTGCGGTGGTCGGGCTCATGCCGGGGTTGCTGATCTATGTGGTGTCCTACCAGTTCGTCACCCGCTCGATCGAAAGCTGGTTCGACGTGAAGGTGGAGGGGGCGCTCTCGGCCGGGGTCAGCCTGGCCCGGGTGTCGCTGGATTCGCTGGCCGCCGACATGGCGGCCAAAACCCGCAATGCCAGCACCCAGGTGGCCCAGGTGCCCGACGCCACAGCGGGTCTGGTGTTGGAGCGCATCCGCGACCAGCTAGGCGCCACCGACGTGGTGCTCTGGAACGCAGCAGGCCAGGCCGTGGCCAGTGCCGGGCAGTCGCGCTTCAGCCTCAACCCCGAGCGGCCGGGCGCATCGTTGCTGCGCACCGTGCGCCAGCAGCGCGCCACGGCGCAGATCGAAGGGCTGGATGACATCGCCGATCCGGCGGCCGCCCAGAACGCACGCGTGAAAGTGCTGGCGCTGGTGGCCAGCCCCAGCGTGGGGCTGCTGGTGGAACCCCGTTACCTGCAGGCCACGCTGCCGCTGCCGCCCGCTCTGGTGGCCAACGCGATTGCGGTGCAGGAGGCCAACCGTGAGTACCAGGAGCGCGCACTGGCGCGCGGCGGCTTGCGGCGCATGTATGTGGGCACGCTCACGCTGAGCCTGTTCCTCGCAGTGTTTGGCGCCGTGCTGCTGGCCGTGCTGCTGGGCAACCAGCTGGTGCGGCCCCTGCTGGTGCTGGCTGAAGGCGTGCGCGAGGTGGCCGCTGGCAACCTCAGCCCCAAGGCAGCGTTGCAGGGCAAGGACGAGCTGGGCGGCCTCACGCGCTCGTTTGCGCTCATGACCCAGCAGTTGGCAGACGCGCGCCAGGCGGTAGAGCAAAGCATGGGTGAGGTGGATGCCGCCCGCGCCAACCTGCAGACCATCTTGGACAACCTCACGGCCGGGGTCATCGTGCTCGATGCCCAGGGGCTGATCCATTCTTCCAACCCCGGCGCCACCCGCATCTTGCGTGCGCCCATGGCCGCGTTCGAAGGCCGCCCGCTGTCGGAGGTGCCGGGCCTTGCCGAGTTTGCTGCTGCGGTCCAGCGGCATTTCGACGCCTTTCTGGGCGACCATGAACGCCATGGCCTGGACCACTGGCAACAGCCGTTTGAGCTGCACGCCTCGGCGGGCGGGGCCGGGCAACACGCTACCAGCCTCGTCGCGCGGGGTGCGGAGCTGCCCGACTCGACCCGACTGTTGGTTTTTGACGACATTTCTGAAATCGTTTCTGCCCAGCGAGCGCAGGCATGGGGCGAGGTCGCGCGGCGCCTGGCTCACGAAATCAAGAACCCCCTGACCCCCATCCAGCTGTCGGCCGAGCGGCTGGAAATGAAGCTCTCGGGCAAGCTGCCCGGGCCCGAACAGGCCATCCTCGCCAAGTCCGTCAAGACCATCGTGGACCAGGTCGATGCCATGAAGCGGCTGGTCAACGAGTTCCGCGACTACGCCCGCCTGCCCGCAGCAGAACTGCACGCGCTGGACCTCAATGCCCTGGTGGCCGATGTGCTGCATTTGTATGGCGAAGAAAACGCCACCGTCCCTGTAGAAGCTGAGCTGGACCCGCGCTGCCCCTGGATTGCCGGTGACGCGCAGCAGCTGCGCCAGGTGGTGCACAACCTGCTGCAAAACGCGCAGGACGCTACCGAGCAGGCACGTACCGATGCCGCCGAGGCGGCGCTGCAACCGGTGCGCATCAGCACCCGCTGGAGCGAGTCCTCGCGGCGTGTGCGGCTCACCGTGACGGACAGCGGCGGGGGGTTTCCGGCCCACATCCTGCAGCGCGCCTTCGAGCCCTATGTCACCACCAAACCCCGGGGCACCGGCCTGGGTCTGGCCGTGGTGAAAAAGATCGCAGATGAGCACGGTGCGCGCATCGACCTGTCCAACCGCACCGAAGACGGCGTGGTGCGCGGGGCCCAAGTGTCGTTATCATTCGCCCCTGTACCAGCGGTGGCGTGATAACAACACCGCCCCGCAGTCCCTCCCCAAGGCGCTTCAACACACATGGCAAACATTCTGGTGGTCGATGATGAGCTCGGCATTCGTGATCTGTTGTCGGAAATCCTGAACGACGAAGGTCACAGCGTAGACCTCGCAGAAAATGCGACCCAGGCCCGAAGCGCCCGCGCTGGCAACAGCTACGACCTGGTGCTGCTGGACATCTGGATGCCCGACACCGACGGCGTCTCGCTGCTCAAAGAGTGGGCGACCGCAGGCGTGCTCACCATGCCCGTGATCATGATGAGCGGCCACGCCACCATCGACACCGCTGTAGAAGCCACCCGCATCGGGGCGTTCTCGTTCCTCGAAAAACCCATCACCCTGCAAAAGCTCCTGAAGGCCGTGGAGCAGGGCCTGGCCCGCAACGCCGCCCACCAGGCCGCCCCCGTGGCTGCGGCCCAGGCACCCGCCGCTGCACCGGCCGACCCCACCTTTGCACAGATGCCCGCCGTTGCGACCGCCATGGCCGGTGTGGACGCCGGCCCCCATGCCCACCAGGGCTTCGACCTGGACCGCCCCTTGCGCGAGGCGCGCGATGGCTTCGAGAAGGCCTACTTCGAGTTTCACCTCGCCCGCGAAGGCGGCTCCATGACCCGCGTGGCCGAGAAGACCGGCCTGGAGCGCACCCACCTGTACCGCAAGCTGCGCCAGCTGGGCGTGGACCTGGGCCGGGGCAAGCGGAATTAATTTCTGCAAACTTCCAAAAGCCTCCAATTTTCTGGCTATAATTTGAGGCTCAGGCCCGGTAGCTCAGTCGGTAGAGCAGAGGATTGAAAATCCTTGTGTCGGTGGTTCGATTCCGCCCCAGGCCACCAAACAAAAGCCCTTGATTTGAAAGAATCAAGGGCTTTTTCAATTTCACGCATCGCCATGACGGTGCCGGTGGTGGGCGCAGGCCTCTTTTCCTTGTGTCGCCTGCCATCGGGCCGGTGTTGCCTTCGCTGCGCAGACATGGCGGACGGCCTGGTCCGCCGCATCGCGTTCTCCCTTCAGTATCTCCCGCACGTTTCCCATGCCCCTTCTGCACGACACCACCCTCGGTATCGACTTTGGCACTTCCAATTCCGCCATGGCGGTGCGACAAGGCGCGGGCCCTGCGCGGATGATTGCGCTGGAGGGGGCGGCGCACACGCTGCCGACGGCGCTGTTCTTCAATGGCGAGGACCACAGCACGCACTTTGGGCGCGATGCCGTGGGGCAGTACCTGGCTGGTACCGAGGGGCGCCTGATGCGCTCGCTCAAGAGCCTGCTGGGCAGCGCGCTGCTGCAGGACAAGACGGCCGTGCACAACAAGATGGTGAGCTACCAGGACATCATCAGCCTGTTCCTGCGCATGCTGGCGCAGAAGGCCCGCGAAGAGCTGGGCGGCCTCCCTGCGCGTGTGGTGATGGGTCGCCCCGTGCATTTTGTGGACGGCGATGCCGAGCGCGACCAGCAGGCCGAAGACGCACTGCGCCAGGCGGCGCTGGGGGCGGGCTTCGAGAACGTGTCGTTCCAGTTCGAGCCCATTGCGGCGGCGCTGGACTACGAGCAGCGCATTGCGCACGAGTCGCTGGTGCTGGTGGTGGACATTGGCGGGGGCACGTCGGACTTCACCGTGGTGCGCCTGGGCCCCGAGCGCATGGCCCGCGCAGACCGCAGCGCGGATGTGCTGGCCACCACGGGTGTGCACATCGGCGGCACGGACTTTGACCGCCGCCTGAGCCTGGACCTGCTCATGCCGCTGCTGGGCTTTCGCCACACCGGGCCCACGGGGCGCGAGGTGCCGAGCCGGGTGTTCTTCGACCTGTCCACCTGGCACCTGATCCAGTGGCTGTATGCGCCCCGGGCCCTGCGCGACGCGCAGAACCTGCGCACCGACTATGCCGACGCGCGCCTGCATGGGCGGCTGATGTGGGTGCTGAACGAGCGCCTGGGCCACCGCCTGGCCAACACGGTGGAACAGGCCAAGATTGCTGCCTCACTGTCGGACGCCGATGCGCTCATGCCGCTGGACTGGATCGAGTCGGACTTGGCGGCGGCGGTGACGTCGCAGGGGTTGGCGCAGTTCCTGGAACAGCCGCTAGCGCAGGTGGTGGCCTGCGCACAGGACTGTGTGCGCAGCGCCGGGCTGGCCGGGCAGGGGCTGGAAGCGATTTACCTCACGGGGGGCTCGTCGGCGCTGCGGCCGTTGCGGCAGGCGCTGAAGGCCGCCTTCCCGAGCACGCCACAGGTCGAAGGCGATCTGTTTGGTGGTGTGGCGGCGGGCCTTGCGGTGTCGGGCTGAGGCCCCTGCGGCGGGGCTTTGGCTGCGGGATTGTTGGTGGGTTAATTGCTATCAAATAGATAGCTATCAAGGCATAATGGTCGCGCGGAGACGGCCATTTTGACCAAGATTTTTTGGCGCCGCGACCGCCGCGACCGCCGACACCGGAGGTTGGGTTCAGTCGGCTGCGTCGGATTCGGCGTCGGTGCCGTTCGATCCGTCGCGCTTCCACGCCAGGGCCGTGTCATACAGCACATTGCGCGACGCGCCGGTGATGTCGGCCGCCAGGCGCACAGCGCTTTTCAGCGGCAACTCGGCCAGCAGCAGGCGCAGCACCCGCAGGCTTTCGCCGTCGTTGCCCGCCACGGGCACGGGGTGCAGCAGCACCACGAATTCGCCGCGCGAGCGCTGGGGCGAGCCATCCAGCCAGGCCGTCAGGGCCTGGGCGGGCTGGGTGGTGATTTCTTCAAACTGCTTGGTCAGCTCGCGCGCCAGTGTCACGGGCCGCGTGCCCAGCACGGCCAGGGCCTGGGCCAGTTCGCCAATGCGATGGGGGGCTTCGAGCAGCACCACGCAGCGGGGCTCGGCGGCCAGCTGTTGCGCAATCACGCTGGCGCGCTCCGCATTCTTCACGGGCAGAAAACCGGCAAACACAAAACCGCCATGTTCGGCACTGTGGGCCACGGCACCGGCCGCACTGAGGGCCGTGGTGATGCTGCTGGCGCCTGGCAGGGGCAGGGCGCGCCGGCCCGCAGCGTGCACGGCCGCCACCAGGCGGGCGCCAGGGTCGCTCACGCCCGGGGTGCCTGCATCGCTCACATAGGCCACCCGCTGGCCTTGCTGCAGCCGCTGCACCACGGCTTGTGCGGCCTCGGCCTCGTTGTGCTGGTGCACGGCCAGCAGCTGGGCTGCGCCTTTGTCGATGCCGTAGGCGCGCAGCAGCGCCTGGGTGTGGCGCGTGTCCTCGCAGGCCACGGTGTCGGCCAGCTGCAGCACATGCAGCGCGCGCAGCGTGATGTCGGCGAGGTTGCCGATGGGCGTGGCCACGACGTACAGCGCGCCCTCGGGATAATGCTGCGCAGCCGCTGCATCGCGTGCGGCGCCCAGGGCTGAAGCGAAAGAGGCGCTCAATGAAATTCCTTGAAAAAAGACAAGCGGACAGCGCACCAGGCCGGGTTGCCCAAGCCGCTGCGACCACCCCAGCCGCCACGACTCGGGATCGGGGCAATGCGGCCGAAGACCAGGCCCTGGCCCACCTGCAGGCGGCGGGCCTGCAGCTGGTGGTGCGCAATTATCGGACGCCCGGGCGCGGCGGGGGCGAGATTGACCTGGTGATGCGCGCGCGGGATGGCACGCTGGTGTTTGTGGAGGTGCGCAGCCGCAGCAGCCAGGCCTTTGGCGGCGCCGGGGCCAGCATCAGCGCCACCAAGCAGCAGCGCATCGTGTTTGCGGCGCGGCAGTATCTGATGCGCCTGCCATCGCCGCCGCCTTGCCGGTTTGATGTGGTGCTGGTGCAAGGCGCATCGGTGTCGTGGCTCCAGGCCGCGTTTGATGCGCAGTAGCGCGCATCCGGGCCTGACCGCCGCGCAGGGTTTTATGCCCCAGAGCCATGCAGGTGGCTACGGTTTGCTACAAAAGCTGTAACACGCGGCGGGTATCATCGGGCCCTCATGCTTGAGCAACGCATCCAACAGCATTTCATCGACAGCGCCGACCTGAAGTACCAGGCCGCGCAAGCCCTCAGCCACCCCATCGCTGCCGCCGTGCAGGCCGTGCTCGCCTGCGTGACCAGCGGCGGCAAGGTGCTGGCCTGTGGCAATGGGGCCTCGGCTGCCGAAGCCCAGCAGTTTGCCGCCTTCTGTGTAGCTGGTTTTGAGCGGGAGCGGCCGGAGCTGGCCGCCCTGGCGCTGACCGCCGACAGCACCTTGCTGACGGCTGCCGCAGCGGCCAGCCAGGATGCGGCCCAGCAGTTTGCCCGCCAGGTGCGGGCGCTGGGCCAGGCGGGCGATGTGCTGTTGGCCCTGTCGGTCACCGGCAACGACGCCAACCTGCTGGCCGCCACCGAAGCCGCTCATGAGCGCGACATGACCGTGGTGGTGCTGACCGGCCGCACCGGCGGCAAGTTGGCCGCCTTGCTGCGCGAGACCGACGTACTGATCAGCGTGCCCCACGACCGCGCTGCGCGCGTGCGTGAAGTCCATGCCCTGGCGCTGCACTGCCTGTGCGACGGCGTGGATGCCCAGTTACTTGGTGAACAGGAGATTCCGTGATGAACAACCCAACCCTGACCCGTACCCGCCGCACCGTGTGCACGGTGCTGGCCGCCGCTGCGCTGGCCGCAGGCCTGTCGGCCTGCGCCCCGCTGATCGTGGGTGGTGCTGTGGTGGGCGGCGTGATGGCCGTGGACCGCCGCACCACCGGCACCCAGATCGAAGACGAAGGCATCGAGCTGCGTGCGGCCAACCGCATCCGCGAAACCCTGGGCGACCGCGTCCACGTCAACGTGACCAGCTACAACCGCCAGGCGCTGCTGACCGGCGAGGTGCCCAATGCCCAGGACCGCCAGACCGTGGAGCAGATCGTCTCGCAGGTGGAGAACACCCGTTCGGTGGTGAACGACCTAGCCGTGATGCCAAACACCACGCTGGGCCAGCGCTCCAACGACACCTTCATCACCGGCAAGGTGCGCGCCAGCCTGGTGGATGCGCAGGACATCTCGGCCAACTCCTTCAAGGTGGTGACCGAGCGCAACATCGTGTACCTGATGGGCCGGGTGTCGCAGCGCGAAGCCAACCGCGCCACCGAGATCGCACGCGGCGTGAGCGATGTGCGCAAGGTGGTGCGCGTGTTCGAGATCGTGTCGGAAGAAGAGCTGCGCCGCATCGCGCCCCAGCCCGCGCCGGTGACGACGGACACCCAGCCTGCAGGAGGCTGAGGGCTGAGGGCGACAACATCTGACTCCAACGCCAAAGTCCCGAACCGCGTAGCGTGGTTCGGGACTTTTTTCTTGAGGCTTCGCATTGCGCGCTGCACCATGAAACTGGCGTGACCAGTGCCCGTGCCCCCGCGCAAGGGCCGCCCCGCCGCGCTGAGGGCGTCCCCCTTTTGGGGGGATGGCGCGAAGCGCCTCAGGGGGGCTTCTTACTTCAACCGCTTGATCAGGCTGGAGGTATCCCAGCGGTTGCCGCCCATCTGCTGCACATCGGCATAGAACTGGTCCACCAGCGCCGTCACCGGCAGGCGCGAGCCGTTGCGCTTGGCCTCGTCGAGTACCAGGCCCAGGTCCTTGCGCATCCAGTCCACGGCAAAGCCGAAGTCGAACTTGCCGTCCACCATGGTCTTGCCCCGGTTGTCCATCTGCCAGCTCTGGGCGGCGCCCTTGCCGATCACGTCCAGCACCTGCTTCATGTCCAGCCCCGCGTTCTGGCCAAAGGCCACGGCTTCGGACAGGCCCTGCACCAGCCCGGCAATGCAGATCTGGTTGACCATCTTGGCCAGCTGCCCCGATCCGCTCTCGCCCAGCAGCGTGAAGGCGCGCGAAAACGCCATGGCCACGGGCTGGGCCGCATCAAAAGCGGCGGCGTCGCCACCACACATCACCGTGAGCTGGCCGTTTTGCGCACCTGCCTGGCCGCCCGAGACAGGCGCATCGACGAACTGCAGGCCTTGCGCCTTGGCAGCCGCGTACAGCTCGCGCGCCACCTCGGCCGAGGCCGTGGTGTGGTCCACAAAGATGGCGCCGGGCTGCATGCCCGCAAATGCACCATCGGCTCCCAGGGTCACCGAGCGCAGGTCGTTGTCGTTGCCCACGCAGCAGAACACGATGTCGGCGCCCGCAGCCGCCTCGCGCGGCGTTGCGGCATGTTTTGGGGCCTTTGCGCCTGCGTATTCTGTACACCATGCTACTGATTTAGTAGCGGTGCGGTTGTACACCGTCACTTCATGTCCGGCCAGGGCGAGGTGCCCGGCCATGGGGTAGCCCATCACCCCCAGGCCCAGGAAGGCGACCTTGCGGGAAGGGGTGGCGTCGTAGGTGCGGGGATTGGTGCTTGGCATGGCGGTAGCGGAGAAGGGTTAACGGGTTCGTGGAAATGAAAACCCGCCCAAGAGGGCGGGCGAAAAGGGGGTGAAGCAGGGGGCGACGGGCCCTGAGAGTCGCGGCAGCCCCGGTCAGACAATCGCAAAGTGCTCGGTGCCCTGGGCCAGGTCGGGGGACTTGGCGCGTTGGCTGTTGAGCTTGATCTGCAGGCGCAGATCGTTGAGCGAGTCGGCGTTGCGCAGAGCGTCTTCGTAGCTGATCACATTGGCCTCGTACAGGTCGAACAGCGCCTGGTCGAAGGTCTGCATGCCCAGGTTGCGGCTCTTTTTCATGATCTCCTTGATCTCGGAGACCTCGCCCTTGAAGATCAAATCGGAGATCAGCGGCGTGTTGAGCATGACCTCCACCGCAGCCGCACGGCCCTTGCCGTCCTGCTTGGGGATCAGCCGTTGCGACACCATGGCTCGCAGGTTGAGCGACAGGTCCATCAGCAACTGCGCGCGGCGTTCTTCGGGGAAGAAGTTGATGATCCGGTCCAGCGCCTGGTTGGCGCTGTTGGCGTGCAGCGTGGCCAGGCACAAGTGACCGGTTTCGGCAAAGGCCACGGCGTGTTCCATGGTCTCGCGGTCGCGGATTTCGCCCATCAGGATCACATCGGGCGCCTGGCGCAGCGTGTTCTTCAGCGCCGCTTCCCAGCTGTCGGTGTCCAGGCCCACTTCGCGCTGCGTCACCACGCAGTTCTTGTGCGGGTGGACGAACTCCACCGGGTCTTCCACCGTGATGATGTGGCCGAACGAGTTCTCGTTGCGCCAGTCCACCATCGCGGCCAGCGTGGTGGACTTGCCCGAGCCCGTGGCACCCACCAGGATGCACAGGCCGCGCTTGGTCATCGTCACTTCCTTGAGCACCTGCGGCACACCCAGGCCATCGATGGTGGGCAGCGTGAGCGGGATCGTCCGCAGCACCATGCCAACCCGGCCCTGCTGGACAAAGGCGTTGACGCGGAAGCGGCCGATGCCGGCGGGCGAGATGGCGAAATTGCACTCCTTGGTGCGTTCAAAGTCGGCCACCTGCTTGTCGCTCATCACAGAGCGCGCCAGCGTGAGCGTGTGGGTGGGTGTGAGCGGTTGTGGCGACACCTTGGTCACCTTGCCATCGACCTTGATGGCCGGTGGAAACTCTGCCGTGATGAACAAGTCGCTGCCATTGCGGCTGACCATCAGCTTGAGCAGGTCGTTGATGAATTTACTGGCCTGATCGCGTTCCATCAGAATTTCTCCCGGGGGTGGTCGTCGTCTGTCGGACGCTCATGGGTCTGGGTCTTGGGTTGTTGCATCACCTGCATCACTTCTGGTTGTCGCTGAGGCGGGCACTCACCACGCGCAGGCGCAGCGACAGCTTGCGGGCCAGCAGAGCAATCAGGCTGGCAGCAAGCTGCGGGTCCTTGCTCATCATGTCGTCCATGGCCTCGGCGGAGAGCACCGCGATCTCGCAGTCGGTGAGTGTGGTGCAGGCCGAAAAGCGGATGCCGCTGTCCAGCAGCGACATCTCGCCCAGGATGTCGCCGGGGCGGGTCTCGGCCAGGCGCAGCTGCTCGCCCCAGGGCTGAACCCGGTCCACTGCAATGGTGCCGGTGAGCAGCACCACCATGAAGTTGCCGTACTCGTCCTGGCGGATCACGTCGCGATTGGATGGGATGGCGGCAAATTCGAAGAAGCGCTCCATGCGCTCCACGGCGTCCTTGTCCAGGTGCGCCATGTACTTGTCCTTGGCCCACAGGCCCTGCAGCAGCTTGCCGCCGCGGCTGGTGGGCAGGCGCTTGGCACCCACTTCGACGGCGCGGGCCTCCCAGGGCACCAGCATCGAATCGTCCACGCCCTGGCCCGCAAACGCGGTGGAGAACAGCACGGAATCCGTGTTGTCGTCCCCCGTCTTGCCGCTGCGGGTTTTCATTTTCAGAAGGCTCAGAATGCCTTTCATACGGTGCTCCGGTATGCGGCCGTTGGTGGGGTCGCAAGGTACATGGATGGGCGCGGATCAGCCAGGGAAATTCTCGGGGATCTTGGCCTTGGCGCGCGCCTCGGCCGGGCTGATGATGTTGCGCCGGACGAGGTCCGTCAGGTTCTGGTCCAGCGTCTGCATGCCCACGCTGTTGCTGGTCTGGATGGTGGAATACATCTGCGCCACCTTGGCTTCGCGGATCAGGTTGCGGATGGCGCTGGTGCCCAGCATGATCTCGTGCGCAGCCACGCGGCCCGAGCCGTCCTTGGTCTTGCACAGCGTCTGCGAGATCACGGCCTGCAGCGATTCGGACAACATCGCGCGGACCATTTCCTTTTCCTCGGCGGGGAACACGTCGATGATCCGGTCGATGGTCTTGGCGGCGCTGGACGTGTGCAGCGTGCCGAACACCAAGTGGCCCGTTTCCGCCGCCGTCATGGCCAGGCGGATGGTTTCGAGGTCGCGCATTTCGCCCACCAGAATGGCGTCCGGGTCTTCGCGCAACGCAGACTTCAGGGCCGCCGCGAACGACAGCGTCATCGGCCCCACTTCGCGCTGGTTGATCAGGCACTTCTTGGACTCGTGCACGAACTCGATCGGGTCTTCCACCGTGAGGATGTGGCCGTATTCGGATTCGTTGAGGTAGTTGACCATGGCGGCCAGCGTGGTGGACTTGCCTGAGCCCGTGGGGCCAGTCACCAGCACCAGGCCCCGTGGCTTCAGGGCCAGGTCGCCAAAGATCTTGGGGGCGTTGAGCTGCTCCAGCGTCAGGATCTTGCTCGGAATCGTCCGGAACACAGCGGCCGCGCCCCGGTTCTGGTTGAAGGCGTTGACGCGAAAACGGGCCAAGCCCTCGATTTCGAACGAGAAGTCCACCTCCAGGAATTCTTCGTACGTCTTGCGCTGCGAGTCGCTCATGATGTCGTACACCATGGCGTGCACTGTCTTGTGGTCCAGAGCATCGACGTTGATGCGCCGTACGTCGCCGTGGACCCGGATCATGGGCGGCAGACCAGCGGAGAGGTGCAGGTCGGAGGCCTTGTTCTTGACGCTGAACGCGAGCAGTTGGGTGATGTCCACGGAGTCCCTCTATCGTTTGGTACGCTTGCCAAACATTATGACCACGATTGCTAACAACCTCCAACAGGTTCTGGGCAGGATGGCGCAGGCGTGCACAGCCGCTGGGCGCGATCCGGGCAGCGTCGGCCTGCTGGCCGTTTCCAAGACCTTTGGCGCCGACGCGGTGCTGGAGGCGGTGGCCGCTGGCCAGCGCGCCTTTGGCGAAAACTACATCCAGGAAGGCGTGGACAAGATCGCCGCCGTGCGGGCGGCCCTGCCTGATGTGGCACTGCAGTGGCATTGCATCGGCCCCATCCAGAGCAACAAGACCCGCCCCGTGGCCGAGCACTTCGACTGGGTGCACACGGTGGACCGGCTCAAGATCGCCGAACGCCTGTCGGCCCAGCGCCCGGAGCCACTGCCCCCGTTACATATATGTATCCAGGTCAACATCGACGGCGGCCCCACCAAATCGGGCGTGGTGCCCGCCGATGCACTGGAGCTGGTGCGGGCTGTCGCAAAACTGCCACGGCTGGTGGTTCGGGGGCTCATGGCTATTCCCGACCATGCTCCTGAATTTGAAGCGCAACTGGCAATCCACATGCGCGCAAAAGCACTTTTTGACTCAATTTCCGCACTGAAGGAGCCGGGCCTGGCACAGTTCGACACCCTGTCCCTGGGCATGACGGCCGATCTGGAGGCTGCCATCCAGGCGGGCAGCACGCTGGTGCGCGTGGGCACCGGCGTGTTTGGTGGACGGACCTACCCCGCCGCCTGAGCGGGCTCAGCCCGGCAGCGTGAAGCGCGCCACGCAATCCAGCGCTGCCGTCACGTCCGCCTCGCTCACATCCAGGTGCGTCACCCAGCGCAGCCGGGTGGCGCCGCCATACAGGCTGCTGGTGACGCGCACGCCGTGCTGCGCCAGCCAGGCGGTGAAGGCTGGGGCCACCTCTGCGTGCAGGTCGGTGAAGAGGATGTTGGTCTGCCACGGCAGCACGGTGAGCTTGCCCTGCAGCACAGGGTGGCTGCGGTTGGCTTCAGCCAGCCCTTGCGCCAGCCGGTCCAGGCGGGCGTGGTCTTCCGCCAGGCGCCGAACATGGTGCTGCAGCGCGTAGTGGCCAGCAGCCGCCAGCACACCCGCCTGCCGCATGCCACCGCCCAAAATCTTGCGGGTGCGGCGAGCCTGGCGGATGAAGTCGCGCGAGCCCAGCACCAGCGAGCCCACGGGTGCGCCCAGGCCCTTGCTCAGGCACAGCGATGCGGAATCAAAGTGGCTGCACAGCGAGCGCGCTTCGTCGTACACGTCGGTGCCGTTGCGCGCGGCATTGGCCGTGGCCGCGTTGAACATGCGTGCGCCGTCCAGGTGCATGGACAGCCCCCGGCTGCGCGCCAGTTGCGCCACCTCGGCGATGTAGGCGGGCGGCAGCACCTGGCCGCCGGTCGTGTTCTCCAGCACCACCAGGCGGGTGCGCGCAAAGTGCGGGTCGTCGGGCTTGATGGCGGCGGCGATGTCGGCCAGCCGCAAGGTGCCGTCGGGCTGCGTTTCCACGGGCTGAGGCTGGATGGAGCCCAGCACGGCCATGCCGCCCGCCTCCCAGCGGTAGGTGTGCCAGCTCTGGCCAACGATGGCTTCGTCGCCGCGCTGGCAGTGGCCCCACAGCGCGATCAGGTTGGTCTGCGTGCCGGAGGGGGCGAACAGCGCGGCCTCAAAACCCAGCAGCTCGGCCGCATGGTCCTGCAGTGCGTTCACCGAAGGGTCGTCGGCAAACACATCGTCGCCCAGCGGGGCCTTGAACATGGCCTCGCGCATGGCGGGCGTGGGCTGGGTGACGGTGTCGCTGCGAAAGTCGGGCATGGGCGCGGTCCTTGTGGGTCGGGTCAATGAATGGCCGACGATATTAGTCGCGTTGGCATACCCTGCGGCTGCAATGCTCTCGGCCGACGAAATGGGTGCTGCCTAGGTCAGGGACGCCGAGCAAGGGCCGCCCCGCAGCGAGGGCGTCGTCCCCCTGAGGGGGATGGCGCCAAAGGCGACTCAGGGGGGCTACGGTCTGATCATCTTGCAGTCCGTGCCCTGCGCCAGCTCATTGCCGGTGTAGGCGGCATCGGTGCGGAAGCCATAGTTCGTGCCTTCCCAGCCCACCTTCACGGCCTTGCCGTCCACCGGCGCGATGGTGTTGACCACCTGGGGCAGCAGCAGCTGGTGGTCTTCGCCGCGCATGCGCACCGGGCCCACCACCGAATCGATGGTCAGGTCTTCCAGCGCGCGGGCCACCTTCACCGGGTCGGTGGACTGGGCCTTGTTGATGGCGGCGGCGAGGAAGCGCGGCGTCATCTCAATGCGCGGCGCGAGAAAGTCCTTGCCCGTCTTGGCCTTGTAGGTCTTGGCCAGCGCGTCCACCTTGGGGGTGTCGGCCTGTCCGGGGTGCCATTCGGCCACCCAGGTCAGCTGGCCCTGCTTGGCCTGCGACACCGCCAGCACCGTGCCGGGGATGGAGCCCGCGCTGTGGTTGAAGTAGCGCAGGTTGTAGCCCGCGTCGCCTGCCGCCTTCAGCAGCAGTGTCATGTCCTGCCCCCAGTTGCCGGTGATGACCGAGTCGGCCTCCGTGCTCCTGACCTTGGCGAGGTAGGGCGCAAAGTCCTTCACGCGGCCGATGGGGTGCAGTGCCTCGCCCACAAACTGGATGTCGGGCCGCGCCAGGCCCACCATCTCGCGGCCATAGTGCGCCCACTGCTTGCCATGCGCGTAGTCCTGGTTCAGCAGGTACACCTTCTTGATGTCCGGCTGCTTCTTGATGTAGTTGGCGATGGCCTTCATCTTCATGGCCGTGTTGGCCTCGAACTGGAAGTGCCAGAAGTTGCAGGCCTTGCCCGTCAGCTCGGGGTCGATGGAGGAGTGGTTCAGCACCAGGATCTCCTTGCCCGGGTTGCGCTGGTTGTGGCGCGCGGCCGCCTGCACCAGCGCCGTGACCACCGAAGAGCCCGAGCCGCCGGTCACGATGGCCTTGGCGCCCTGGTCGATGGCGGCTTGCAGCGCGCTCTGGCTCTCCTGCGCCGAGAGCTTGCTGTCGAACTGCAGCAGCTGCAGCTTGGTGCCCTTGAGCACGCCGCCCTTGGCGTTGATGTCCTCGATGGCGTATTGCGTGTGGGTGAGCATCAGCTCGCCCACATTGGCAAACGGGCCGGACAGTGGGTCGATGTAGGCGACCTTGAAGGTTTCCTGCGCGCTGGCGGCCGTGCCGATCAGCAACGCCGCCGCAGCGGCCAGGGGGGTGAGAAACACGGTTTTCATGGGTTTTGTCTCCGGTGGTTGTTGTGCTGGGTGTAGGGGCTGCGATGCGCGTCAGGCCGGGTTGCGCTTGCGGATGCGCCGCAGCCCCAGCACGCGCCAGGCCAGCTGCGCCAGCTCCTGCGCCACCTCGTCTTGCGACAGGCGGCCGTCAGGGCGGTACCAGTTGTAGAGAAAGCCGGGCAGGCTGCAGGCGGCCAGGGCGGTGATCTTGGTGTCGTTGAACTCGAACATGCCGTCGTCGCGGCCCTGTTCGAGCAGCGCGCACAGCCGGTCGTAGAAGTGGTTCGCCAGGTCCTTTTGCGCCGCCAGGTACTCGGGCCGGTACACCTGCGGCTCGCGGTAGGGGAAGAAGGCCGAGGGGTGGTGCTCCAGCGTGGCGCGGATCAGCCGCTCGATGCCCTCCGTCACCTTCACATGCGCAGGCCGGTCATCGTCCGCCGCAAAGTCCATCGCAGTGAAACACGCCACGGCAGGCGCCCACGAGAGCGTCTCGAAGATCTCCTGCTTGTTGCGGAAGTAGTAGTACACAAAGGGCTTGGTCACGCCCAGCTGCTGCACGATCTGCTCGATGGTGGTGTTGGCGTAGCCCTGCGCATCAAACAGCGCCTCGGCTGCGCGCAATATGCGCTCGCGCTTCTCGTCCGACCCGGCCGTGGCGGCCTTCTGGCGGCCGCTGGCCTGCACGGGGGGCTGCTGGTTCATCAGTGTCCTTTGCGCGACGTTGGAGTTATACCCATGGGTAGCATTGTTCTACCGAGCGGTATATATTGGCAAGACGCTGGCGAGTGCGAGCACCTAGCAAAAACCCCAAGAACCAGCGATTCCAGACACCTCGGAGACAACGCCATGCCTTCTGCCGCACCGCAGCTGCCGCTGCACGAACACCTGCGCCGCCACGCGCGCGAAACGCCCGACCACATCGCCTACCTCTGGTACGGCCAGCCCCTCACCTGGGCGCAGCTTGATGCGGCCAGTGATGCATTTGCCGCGCGCCTGCAGGCGCTAGGGGTGCAGAAGAGCGAACCCGTCGCCCTGTACATGAACAACTGCCCTCAGTATGTGATGGCGCACTACGGCATCCAGAAGATCGGCGCCATCGTCTGCCCTTGCGGGCCGCTGAACAAGGAGCATGAGCTGGAATACCAACTCACCGACCTGCAGGCGCGCGTGATCGTCGCGGCCGATGTGCTGCTGCCCGTGGTGGACAAGGTGCGCGCCAAGACCGCGCTGCAGCAGGTGTTTGTGGTGCGCTATGCCGAACTGCTGCCCGAGGGCACGCCCAGCATCGACGTACCCGCCGAGCTGCTGGCCATGCGCGCCGCCATGGCGCCGGTGCCTGCGGGCTGCGAAGACTTCCTGGCCGCCACCCGCACCGGTGCGCGGCCTGCGCCCGTGGCGCTGTCGATGGATGACATCTCGCTCATGACCTACACCTCGGGCACTACCGGGTTGCCGAAGGGCGCGATGCTGAGCTACGGCAACGCCACGTTTAAGACCGCTGCATCGGCGGACTGCAATGGCATGACACCGCACGAAACGCTGCTGGCGGTGGCGCCGCTGTACCACATCGCCGGCATGGTGATGGGCGTGAACCTGCCGGTCTACACCGGCGCCACGGCCGTGCTGCTGTACCGTTTTGACCCGCTGGGCGTGGCCCAGGCGCTGGAGCGCCACCGCGTGACCTGGTGGTACAGCATCGCGCCCATGAATGGCGCCCTGATGCAGGTGCCCGGTGCACGCGACATGGACTGGAGTGCGCTGCGCCGCAACCCGGTCACCAGCTTTGGCATCACCTTCACCGAGGCGCTGGCCCAGCAGTGGCAGCAGTTCGCACCCAACTGCATCTCGCACGAGGCGGCCTATGGCTTGTCCGAAACCCACACCGTGGACACCGCCATGCCGGTGGACGCCATTCGCTGGGGCACCCAGGGCAAGCCCGTGCCGGGCAACACCCTGCGCATCGTCGACCCCGACACCGGCGCGGCGCTGCCTGTTGGCGAGGTCGGCGAGATCACCATCCACGGCCCCGGCAACTTCAAGGGCTACTGGAACAAGCCCGAGGCCACGGCCAAGACGCTGCGGGATGGCTGGGTCTACACCGGCGACATGGGCAAGATCGATGCGGACGGCTATGTCACCTTCATCGGCCGCTTCAAGGAAATGATCAAGGTGTCGGGCTACAGCGTGTTCCCCGAAGAGGTCGAGACCCTGCTCATCAAGCACCCCGCCGTGGCCCAGGCCGCCGTGATTGGCGTGCCCGATGCGGAAAAGGGTGAGGTGGTGCGCGCCTTCATCGTCAAGAAGTCCGGCCAGGAGGTGGACGCCGCCGGCCTGGTGGCCTGGTGCCGCGAGAACATGGCGCCCTACAAAGCCCCGCGCGAGGTGCGTTTCATCGACGCACTGCCCGCCACGGGCGCGGGCAAGGTGTTGCGCCGCCTGCTGCGTGATATTGCTTGAATGAGTGAAGAATTGGCTGCTGGCGATAGTTGAATATGCGCTGGCAGCTATAAAAAATAGAGCGACTGCCCCATGCCATCTTCTGTTCTGTTCACCAAAGTGCTGGTTGCCAATCGGGGCGAAATCGCACTGCGCACTGTGCGCGCCCTGCACGACCTCGGCATTGCCAGCGTGGCCGTGTATGCCGACGATGACGCCGCCAGCCCCCATGTGCACGCAGCCAGTGCGGCCGTGGCACTGGGCGCCACCGGCCCGGCGGCGTACCTGGACGGCGCACGCCTCATTGCCATTGCCCAGGCGCAGGGCTGCGATGCCGTGCACCCGGGCTATGGATTCCTGAGCGAGCGTGCCGACTTTGCCCGCGCGTGCGACGAAGCGGGGCTGCGCTTCATCGGCCCCACGCCTGCGCAACTGGCGCTGTTCGGCGACAAGGCGCAGGCCCGCGCACTGGCGCAGCAGCAGGGCGTGCCGCTCATGCCTGGCACGCAGGCGGCCGTGTCTCTGGAGGAGGCCCAGGCATTCTTCGCGCAGCACGCCCATGCCGGCATCGTGATCAAGGCCATCGGCGGCGGCGGTGGGCGCGGCATGCGCGCGGTGGCGTCGGCCGATGACTTGCCCGCTGCCTACGCGCGCTGCCGCAGCGAGGCGCAGGCCGCCTTTGGTGTGGACGGCGTGTACGTCGAGCGTCTGATGGGCAACGCCCGCCACATCGAAGTGCAGGTGCTGGGCGACGGGCGTGAGGTGATCGCGCTGGGCGAGCGCGAGTGCACGCTGCAGAGGCGCTTTCAGAAGGTGGTGGAGATCGCGCCCAGCCCCTCGCTGCCCGCGCCGCTGCGCGAGCGCATCACCACCGCTGCCTTGTCGATGGCGCGGGCCGTGGCCTACGAGGGCCTGGGCACGTTCGAGTTTCTGGTGGACCTGGCCTCCAGCGACTTGCCGTTTGTGTTCATCGAATGCAACCCGCGCCTGCAGGTGGAGCACACCATCACCGAAGAGGTCACCGGCGTGGACCTGGTGCAGGCGCAGATCGCGCTGGCCGCAGGCCGCACGTTGCAGGACATTGGCCTCGACCCTGCCGCACCGCCTGCCGTGTTGGGCTTTGCCGTGCAGTGGCGCATCAACGCTGAAACCCTGGACACACTGGGCAACGCCACCCCCGGCAGCGGCACGCTCAGCCGCTTTGACCTGCCCGCAGGCCCGGGCGTGCGCGTGGACACGCACGGCGCAGCGGGCGCCACGCCGTCGCCGCACTACGACACGCTGCTGGCCAAGCTCATCGTGCACACGCGCAGCCCGCGCTTTGCCGACGCGCTGCGCCGCTCGCAGCGCGCGCTGGCCGTGTGCCGCATCGATGGTGTGGCCACCAACCTCGCGCTGCTGCAGGCGCTGGCAACACGGCCCGAAATGGAGAGCCAGCAGGTGCACACGCGCTGGCTGGAGTCGGTGCTGCCAGACCTTCTGATTGCTATCAAAAATATGGCTATCAAGGCATATTCGACTAGCGCTACAGGGCAAAAAGACCCGCATATCGCCTCTGACACCCCTGACGGCGCCGTGCTGGCCCCCATGCCCGCCCGCCTGGTGCAGCTGAGCGTGGCCGAGGGCGACGTGGTCGCCGCCGGCGCCGAGCTGGCCGTGCTTGAAGCCATGAAGATGGAGCATGTGCTGCTGGCCCCACACGCGGGCCGCGTCGGCGCGCTGCTGGCCGTGGCCGGTGGCTACGTCGCGCAGGGGCAGCCGCTGCTGGTGCTGGACGCGGTGGATGAGGCGGCCGATGTCGAAGTGCAGGGCAGCGCTGCGCACGACCCCGACCATATCCGCGCCGACCTGCAACGCGTGATCGACCGCCACGCCTTCACGCTCGACGCGGCGCGCCCCGACGCCATGGCCAAGCGCCACGCCCAAGGCGGCCGCTCCGCGCGCGAGAACATCGCCGACCTGTGCGACGACGGCAGCTTCATCGAATATGGTGCCCTCGCCATCGCCGCGCAGGCCCGACGCCGCAGCAAGGAGGACCTGATTGCCAACACACCCGCCGACGGCATGGTCACGGGCATTGGCGGCATCAATGGCGCACTGTTTGGCGACGAGAAATCCCGCGCCGTGGTCATGTCCTACGACGCCACCGTGCTCGCGGGCACCCAGGGCGCACGCAACCACGCCAAGACCGACCGCATGCTCGGCATCGCGCTGGCGCAGAAGCTGCCGGTGGTGTTGTTCGCCGAGGGCGGCGGCGGGCGCCCGGGCGACACCGACATGCCCGTGGTGGCGGGGCTGCATGTGCACACCTTCGCCAGCTACGCGGCGCTGTCGGGCCAGGTGCCGGTGATCGGCATCGCCGCCGGGCGCTGCTTTGCGGGCAACGCCGCGCTGCTGGGCTGCAGCGACGTGATCATCGCCACGCGCGCCAGCAACATCGGCATGGGCGGCCCGGCCATGATCGAAGGGGGTGGGCTGGGCGTCTTCAAGCCCGAGCAGATCGGCCCGAGCCGTGTGCAGCATGCCAACGGCGTGATTGACGTGTTGGTGGATGACGAGGCCGGGGCGGTGCAGGCCGCGCGCCACTATCTGTCGTTCTTCCAGGGCCGCACATCGCAGTGGTCTGCACCCGACCAGCGCCTGTTGCGCGCCGTGGTGCCCGAGAACCGCCTGCGCGTGTACGACGCCCGCTCGGCGATGGCGGGCCTGGTGGACGAGGGTAGCCTGCTGCCGCTGCGCACCGGCTTCGGTGTGGGCATCCACACGGCGCTGGCGCGCATCGAAGGCCGCCCCGTGGGCCTGCTGGCCAACAACCCGCAACACCTGGGTGGCGCCATCGACGCCGATGCGGCCGACAAGGGCGCGCGCTTCATGCAGCTGTGCAACGCGCATGGCCTGCCCATCGTGAGCCTGGTGGACACGCCCGGCTTCATGGTCGGCCCCGAGGTCGAAGCCACGGCCCAGGTGCGCCATGTGAGCCGTCTGTTCGTCACCGCCGCCAGCCTGCGCGTACCCACCTTCAGCGTGGTGCTGCGAAAGGGTTACGGCCTGGGCGCCATGGGCATGACGGCCGGGGGCTTCCATGCGCCCGTGTTCACCGTGGCGTGGCCCACAGGCGAGTTCGGCGCCATGGGGCTCGAAGGCGCCGTGCGCCTGGGCTTTCGCAAGGAGCTGGAGGCGCTGCCCGAGGGCGCAGAGCGCGACGCGCTGTTTGCCAAGCTGCTGGCCAAGTCCTACGCCAACGGCGAGGCCATGCACATGGCCGCCACGCTGGAGATCGACGCGGTGATCGACCCGGCCGACACGCGGGCCTGGCTGGCGCGCGGGCTGGCGTCGGTGCAGGTGGCGCCGCTGGGCCCACGTTGCATCGATACCTGGTGAAGCCGCACGGCACCTGGCACGGCGGTGCCTATCGGTGCATCAGGGCGAGCTTTGCGCCGAGCCCGACAAACGCGGCCGCAAAGCCGCGGCGCAGCCACACCAGCGCGCCGGGGCGCTGCAGCACCTGGTCACGAAACCGGGCGGCAAAGACGCCATAGCCCAAGAACACCACAAAGGTCATGGCCATGAAGACCAGCGAGAGCTGGACCATGCGCCACGCGGGCTGCGTTTCGCCCGGTGCGATGAACTGCGGCAGAAAGGTGAGGAAGAACAGCGACAGCTTGGGGTTGAGCAGGTTGATCAGCATGGCTTCCGCGATACGCCCACCGGCTGTGCGTGCGGGTGCGTCAGTGCGGACCTCCAGTGTGGCGGGCGAGCGCCACGTGGCCCAGCCCATGTAGACCAGGTAGGCGACCCCCGCGTAGCGCAGGACTTCGAATGCCGTGGCGCTGGCGTTGAGAAGTGCGGCCAGCCCGGTGATCGCCGCCAGCAGGTGCGGCACGATGCCGAGCGTGCAGCCCAGCGCCGTCACGGCGGCAGCCCGAGCGCCGCCCGAGAGCCCGGCCGCCACGGTCAGCAGGGCTCCTGGCCCCGGCGAGACGACCACGATGAGAGAGGTGATGAGAAATTCGATGCCCATGGCGAGAGGCCGCACGGCGGCGGTGTGAAGTGGCGATGCCCGCAGCATCCGCCAACCCCCGCACAACGGTCTTGAACGAAATTGCAGGGACCTGGCTGTCAGCCGCGTGCGCGAACGTAGGCCCCGGGTGTGATGCCAAAACTGCGCGTGAAGAGGCGCGTCAGGTGGCTTTGGTCGGCAAAGCCACTGGCTGCGGCGACATCGGCGAGGGGCATACCCGCACCCATCAGATGGCGCGAAAGCTGCAGTCGGCGCTGCAGCAGGTAGGCGTGTGGCGTGAGGCCCGTGGCCTGGGCAAATTGGCGCACGAGCTGGTAGCGGCTCAAACTTGCTGCATCGGCCAGTTGCGCGAGGCTCCAGGGCGCGGTGGGATCGTCGTCCATCATCGTGCGAGCCCTGGTGATGGTCGCGGCGGATTGTTGGTG
The DNA here is from genome assembly GCF_059424825.1 of Acidovorax sp. GW101-11A03. Classification (NCBI taxonomy): domain Bacteria; kingdom Pseudomonadati; phylum Pseudomonadota; class Betaproteobacteria; order Burkholderiales; family Comamonadaceae; genus Acidovorax; species Acidovorax sp. GW101-11A03. The sequence goes on from NZ_JBWKZU010000021.1 coordinate 37,082, forward strand.
GCCCCTCGGCCGCAGCAGGCCGCCCAGCACCTGCAATAAGCATTCCTCCACATGCAGCGCTGCGGCCGAGTGGTTGGGGCGGTGGGTGGCCGCGTCGAACAGCGCCAGTACCTGGGCCGCCAGCCGCGCATCGCGCATCGTCGGAGCATGGAATTCGAAGGCGGAGCCGAGCGGGCCCGGATGCACATCGGCCGCCAACGGCGCTACCAGGGAGGGCTCCAGGTAGAGCATGCGCCAGGCGCGTCCACGCTCGTCCAGCGGCATGCCATCGTGGACTTCGCCGGGGTTGACCGTGATGGTGTCGCCTGGGCCCGATTCCACAATGCCCCGGCCGCTGGCCGATTTCTGCGCACCCCGCTCGATCACGCCCAGGCCGAACTGCAAGTGCATGTGCCTGCCGAAGACGAGGCGGGAGTCGGCCTGCATCGCTTCGATGCCAGGCAGTGCGGTGGGCAGGAATCGGAAGGGTTTTTGCTGCATGGCGCGCGGCCTTGGGGTGGCGCGGGGCCATGATAAGCTGACCTGATCGTCCCTTTTCCCCCCTCAGTTTCACACGCGGAGACTCCCCTATGCCCGGCCTTTTGCCCGATATCGACCCCGATGGCCTGCTCGAATTTTCGGTGGTTTACACCGACCGCGCGCTCAATCACATGTCCAAGCGCTTTACCGGCGTGATGCAGGACATTCTGGGCACGCTCAAAGAGGTTTACCACGCCCACACCGCTGTGCTGGTGCCCGGCAGCGGCACCTTCGGCATGGAGGCCGTGGCGCGCCAGTTCGCCAACAAGCAGAAGGTGCTCATCGTGCGCAACGGCTGGTTCAGCTACCGCTGGAGCCAGATCTTTGATGCCGACACCGGTCTGGGCGGCGGTGCGGTGGTGTGCAAGGCGCGCCGCCAGGGCGATGGCCCGCAGGCGCCCTGGACGCCGTGCCCGGCCGACGAGGTGGCGGCCACCATCCGCGCCGAAAAACCCAAGGTGGTGTTCGCGCCGCATGTGGAGACGGCCAGCGGCATCATCCTGTCGGACGACTACATCCGCACGTTGACGGCCGCTGCCCATGAGGTGGGCGCGCTGTTCGTGCTTGACTGCATCGCTTCGGGCGCGATGTGGGTGGACATGCGGGCCACCGGCGTGGACGTGCTCATCAGTGCGCCGCAAAAGGGCTGGAGCGGCTCGCCCTGCTGCGCCATGGTGATGCTGAGCGAGCGTGCGCGCGAGGCCATTGAGGGCACCACGAGCAGCAGCTTCTCGTGCGACCTCAAGAAGTGGATGCAGATTGCCGAGGGCTACGAAAAGGGCCAGCACGCCTACCACACCACCATGCCCACCGACGCGCTGGTGCGTCTGTCCGAGGTGATGGCCGAGACGCGCGCCTACGGCTTTGCCAAGGTGCGTGAAGAGCAGATCGAACTGGGCGCCAAGGTGCGCGCGCTGCTCGAATCGCGCGGCTTCCCCAGTGTGGCCGCCGAGGGCTGGAAGGCGCCTGGCGTGGTGGTGAGCTACACCACTGACCCGGGCATCCAGAACGGCAAGAAGTTTCTGGAAGTGGGCTTGCAGACCGCTGCGGGCGTGCCGCTGCAGTGCGATGAGGGGCCGGACTTCAAGACCTTCCGCATTGGCCTGTTTGGCCTGGAGAAGTGGCACAACGTGGACCGCAGCGTGGGCCATCTGTCGAAAGCGCTGGAACAGATTGCGGCGGCTGCCTGACGCATTGGGGTCTTGGTCGGCGGGCTGGCCCGGATGACGCCAGAGACTGATGGCGCAACCGTCGCCCTGCGGCGTGCCAAACGGCAGGCGCAGGGACTGTTGCTGCTGGTGACAGCGGTATTCATCGCCACCAGCGTGGTCGAACGCGGCCTGCTGCTCAACTGCGTGAAAGCCATGGCCGAGGCCGCCATGGTGGGTGCGCTGGCGGACTGGTTTGCGGTGGTGGCGCTGTTCCGGCGCCCGCTGGGCCTGCCCATTCCGCACACAGCGGTCATTGCGCGCAACCAGGCGCGCATCGGCCGCAACCTGGCCACCTTTGTGCGCGACAAGTTCCTGGACGTGCCCTCGCTCGTGTCGTTGATCCGCAGGCACGACCCGGCCGAGCGGCTGGCGCAGTGGCTCACTGCGCCCGGCAATGCCGCGCTGCTGGGGCACCAGGCCACGCGCCTGGCATCGGCCGCGCTGGAGACGGTGCAGGACGCGCAGGTGGAGCGTTTCATCCACAAGGCCGCGCGTGCCTTGATCGGGCAGGTTGACATGTCGCGTGCGCTAGCGGCCGTGCTCGACACCCTCACGCATAACGGCCGCCACCAGGCGCTGCTGGACGATGTGCTGGCCAAGCTCATCGAGCTGCTGCAGAACGACCAGACCCGCACCTGGGTCGCGCAGTCCATCGTGGCCTGGCTCAAGAAGGACCACCCGCGCACCGAGAAATTGCTGCCCAGCGACTGGCTGGGAGACAAAGGCTCGGCCTTGCTGGCGCGTGCGCTGGAGAGCCTGATGGCCGATGTGGCCGCCAACCCGCAGCACGCCTTGCGCGCGCAGTTTGATACCGCTGTGCAGCGCTTTGTCGAGCGCCTGCGCAGCGACCCGGAATGGGAGCGCAAGGGCGAGGAGATCCGCACCTGGTTGCAGACCGACGCCACGGTGGGCGGCTATGTGCAGACCTTGTGGCTGGACCTGCGTGGCGTCTTGCAGCGTGATCTGGCGAATGCCGATTCGGTGCTGGCGCGGCAGGTGGGCAAGCTGGGGTTGTGGCTGGGGGAGTCGCTGGCGGGGGATGCGGCGCTGCGGCAGTCCTTCAATGACCGGCTGGAGCGATGGGCAGAGGGCCTGGCGCCGGATGTGTCGGCGTTCATTGCGCAGCACATTGAGGACACGGTGCGGCGCTGGGATACCGAGGAGATGACACAGCTGATTGAGCTGAACATCGGCAAGGACCTGCAGTACATCCGGATCAATGGGACGGTGGTGGGTGGGTTGATCGGGCTGGTGTTGTTTGCGGTTTCGCACGCGGGGGAGATTTGGCGGGCGGTGGTGGGTGGTTGAGCGTTGCCGTGTCATGGTGCGCTGCTTGCCCAAGGCAAACATTGTTCACCCGGTACAAAGGAGGGGCACTAGCGTGGGTGAGCCGTTACCCCTCGTAGAGGCTACTTTCGGTTGCAAAAAACCCGTGCCAATGTTCGTCGGTGAATTTAGGCTAGCGACCCATTCGACTTAGGAGCTGCCTTGACGCAATACGTAGTGCCGGGTCCGATGGGGACCAAATTAGTGGATGAGTCGTTCTCGGGCGAACCCGCGTGTTTGTTGCGAGACTACATGCCACGTGGTTCGACCCCTGGCCCGATGGGGCTTGAGCCGGGGGCTGCCGGATTCGATGCCTGGAACTTCAAAGAAAACCAAAGCCTTCTGAAAAGTCGTGATTTGAGCCCTCCAGTGGCGGGAGCCGCCTCACTGTCGAGGTTCTTCGTTCCTGGCGAAAAGATTACGGGAAATCTTTTTTTTGGGGGCGCTGGAATGGACGGAGGCTATATCTTGGACATGGTGAGGGCGTTTGCAGAGAAAAATGTCCAACTGATTTCCGTGGATCCAAGGAAGTGGTCTGGTGGCACCCTTGCAGATGCCGCCATCGGCGTGGATGTTTTTCGTGCCGGAAAATCTGTCATTCAAGTGCCGCTCGATAAATTTCCACAAAGCGGCACTCAGTTCAACCTCATCGGCTACTCCTACGGGTCTCTTGTGGCGGCGCAGGTCGCGATTAATTACGGAACTGGGGGTACCGTTGTCAATCATCTGGTCCTGATCGGCTCTCCTATTGGTGGGAAGTTTCTGCAGCAAGTGAAAACAACACCGGCAATCAAAAACGTCATCGTCGTGGACCTGACAGCTCAAGGTGATCCGTTGTATGCAGGTATGAGCCGTGAAAAGTTGTTGCTGTCTACACCGAGTTTGGGAAAGCAGATGGTCGAAGCGTCAGGCCATTTTTACTACGCTCCCAACACCGAGGAGGGCAAGCGTCGGCGGCGGGAGCTAGCGGCATACCTTTATTCCAGAGGGCTCCGATAGTGGCCTCCCCGCTGCACTGCGCGCGGTGGATTTTCTACGCAGCGGCGGCAGCTACCCTTGCTGCCGTCAATATGTATCTATTGTCTGTCCATGCGCCCCTCTGGGCTGGGGGGCGCTTCATCGTTGGGGCTTTTTCAGCGCTGCTGCTGGCGCAGGCATTGGCGTTGGCCGGAGTTTTTTGGGGCCTGGGTTTCTATCTGCGAAGAAACTCGCTTCTTGATAGGTTGTTGCTGGTGGCTTTTTTGGTCTCGTCGCTCTGGTTCTTGATTCCGGCGCGATTTTCTGTGGGGTAAGTTTGGCCCCGATGGTCATAGCGCGCCGCGCGGTCAGGATTTCGGAAGAACATTGCGCTGTGGAAGTGCCGCAGCCGGGCCCAGAATGCGGCTAGTAGAGATCGTTGGCCCTCAAAATCTCGGTAGATCAGGATGTTTGATCTGCCCCCCCCGCACCAGCATCTTCCCGTACTCCGCACACCGGTTCAACGTCGGAATCACCTTCCCCGGGTTCAAGAGCCCCGCCGGGTCAAACGCGTGCTTCAGCCCGAACATCTGCGCGTTCTCCTCGGCCGTGAACTGCACGCACATGCTGTTGAGCTTCTCCACGCCCACGCCATGCTCGCCCGTCACCGTGCCGCCCATGGCCACGCTGGTCTCCAGGATGTCCGCGCCAAACAGCTCGCAGCGGTGCAGCTGGTCGGCATCGTTTGCATCAAACAGGATCAGCGGGTGCAGGTTCCCGTCGCCCGCGTGGAACACGTTGGCGCAGCGCAGCTGGTATTTCTTTTCCATCTCCTGGATGGCGAGCAGGATGTCGGCCAGGCGCTTGCGCGGGATGGTGGAGTCCATGCACATGTAGTCGGGGCTGATGCGGCCGCTGGCGGGGAAGGCGTTTTTGCGGCCGCTCCAGAAGCGCAGGCGTTCGGCCTCGTCGCGGCTCACGCTGATGGCGGTAGCACCGGCCGCGCGCAGCACCTCGCTCATGCGGCCGATTTCTTCTTCCACCTCTTCGGGCGTGCCGTCGCTTTCGCACAGCAAGATGGCCTCGGCGGTCAGGTCGTAGCCTGCGTGCACAAAGTCTTCCACGGCGGCGGTCATGGGCTTGTCCATCATCTCCAGGCCGGCGGGGATGATGCCCGCGGCGATGACGGCGGCCACGGCGTCGCCCGCTTTGCGCACGTCGTCAAAGCTGGCCATGATGCAGCGCGCGAGCTGGGGCTTGGGGATCAGGCGCACCGTCACTTCGGTGATCACGGCCAGCATGCCCTCGCTGCCGATCACGGCGGCCAGCAGGTCGTAGCCGGGGCTGTCCAGCGCCTCGCTGCCAAACTCCACGGGCTCGCCTTCCACCGTGAAGCCTTTGACCTTGAGCACGTTGTGCACGGTGAGGCCGTATTTGAGGCAGTGCACGCCGCCCGAGTTTTCGGCCACGTTGCCACCGATGGTGCAGGCGATCTGGCTGCTGGGGTCGGGGGCGTAGTACAGGTTGTAAGGGGCCGCCGCCTCGCTGATGGCGAGGTTGCGCACGCCACTTTGCACCACGGCCGTGCGGCTTTCGGGGCTCAGGCTCAGGATGCGGTTGAACTTGGCCAGCGACAGCGTGACGCCCATCGCGTGCGGCATGGCGCCGCCCGACAGGCCCGTGCCCGCGCCCCGTGCCACCACGGGCACCTGCAGCCGATGGCAGGCGCGCAGCACGGCCTGCACTTCTTCATAGGTCTCGGGCAGGCACACCACCAGCGGGCGCTGGCGGTAGGCGGTGAGGCCGTCGCATTCATACGGCGTGGTGTCTTCGCTGTGCCAGAGCAGGGCATGTGCCGGCACGGCCTGGCCCAGGGCCTGGACAACTTCGGCCTGGCGCGCGGCGCGCTCGGCGGGGGTGGGGCCTGCAGGGGCGGAAGAGGCGGTGTTCATGGCCGCCACTGTAGGGGATGGCCGGGCGCCCGGGCTTGAGCTTTTCTGCAGGGGATTGTGAAAAACACCTGAATGCTCACCAATTGATAGCTGCTAGCGCTTGTTGGGCAAGCGCTGGAGGCAAATTTCGCCCGAACTTAGTGGAGGAGGGCGCGGCTCGGGCGAGGGCCGCCGAGCAAGGGCCGCCCCGCAGCAAGGGCTGCGTCCTCCTTCCCGGCGCAGCAGAGAGAAGGGGGAAGGCGCCAAAGGCGACTCAGGGGGATGCTTCTGTTACGCCATGGTCTTGCGCAGCCACTCGGCGAACGCGGCGCATTCCCACCGGTCCATGGTGCCGGTGCGCCAGCACAGGTAGTGCGCGTGGGGGCTGGGCGCGTCGTGGGCAAACAGGCGCACCAGCGTGCCGTTTTCCAGCCAGGGCGCGCCGAGCTTCAGGCGCACCAGCGCCACACCCATGCCCGCAGCGGCGGCGTCGCACATCAGGCCGATGTCGTTGAACTGCGAGCCCTCGCTGGGCTCGGCCCAGTCCAGGCCCGTGGGGGCAAACCAGGTGCGCCAGGGCTCCAGCGGGCTGCGCAGCAGCTGCACACCCTCCAGGTCCTCGGGGCGGTCGAACGGGCCGTGCTCGCGCACGAACGCGGGGGATGCCAGGGGCGTGACCACGTCGCGCGCCAGCTCCACATGCTCCACATCGGCATAGTGGCCGGGGCCAAAGCGCACCATCAGGTCGGCGTCTTCGGCCACCACGTCCAAGAGCGGGATGGACACCTGCAGCGCCAGGTCGATCTCCGGATAAGCCTCGGTGAACTGGCGCAGGCGCGGGATGAGGATGGTGCGTGCAAACGTGGGCGTGACGGCCAGCTTGAGCCGCCGCCGCCCGGGTGCGGCCGCCTGGCCCGGAAAGCGCTGCAGCGCGGTGAGCCCCTCGCGCACATGGGCGAGGTAGGCGCTGCCTTCGGTGGTGAGCGAAAAATCCGCCCGGCCAAACAGCTGCACGCCCAGGATCTGTTCGAGCTGCTTGACGCGGTGGCTCACGGCGCTGGGCGTCACGCACAACTCGTCGGCCGTCTGCGTCACGCTGCGCAGGCGGGCCAGCGCCTCAAACGTCAGTAGGCACTGGATGGGCGGGATGCGCCGGGCGGCACTGCTGAGGAAGGACGACGGGAGTGCCGTGGCCATGGGGCTGCGCAGAGTGAGTGCTAACGAAAGATGACCGTCTTGTGGCCGTTCAGGATCACCCGGTGCTCGCTGTGCCACTTCACGGCGCGGGCCAGCACCTGGCTTTCGGTGTCGCGGCCGCGGGCCGTGAGGTCTTCCACCGTGTCGGTGTGGTCGGCACGGGCCACGTCCTGCTCGATGATCGGGCCTTCGTCCAGGTCGGCCGTCACGTAGTGGGCCGTGGCGCCAATCAGCTTCACGCCCCGGTCATGCGCCTGGTAGTAGGGCTTGGCGCCCTTGAAGCTGGGCAGGAAGCTGTGGTGGATGTTGATCGCCCGACCGGCCAACTTTTGACATAGGTCAAGAGAAAGTATCTGCATGTAACGGGCCAACACCACCAGTTCGGCCCCTTCGGCCTCGATAATCTCGAACTGTTTTGCCTCGGCCTGGGCCTTGGTCGCGCCGGTGAGCGGGATGTGGTGGAACGGCACGTTGTAGCTGGCCGCGAGCTGGTAAAAGTCGCGGTGGTTGCTGATGATCGCGCGGATGTCGATGGGCAGCAGGCCCGATTTCCAGCGGAACAGCAGGTCGTTGAGGCAATGGCCTTCCTTGCTGACCATGAGCACGGTTTTCATGGGGGCTGCCGTGGCGTGCAGCGTCCAGCGCATCTGGTAGGGCTCGGCAAAGGCCGTCAGGCGGGACTTGAGGGTGGCGTGGTCGTGCTGGTCGCAGGCGAACTGCACCCGCATGAAGAACAGGCCGGTGGCGTGGTCGTTGTACTGTGCGGCTTCTTCGATGTTGCCGCCGTGCTCCAGCAGAAAGCCGGAGACAGCGTGCACCAGCCCCAGGCGGTCGGGGCAGGACAGGGTAAGGATGTAGGCGTTGGTCGTCATAGCTGTGCAATTGTCGCAGCAAGGGCCCGGCGCCGTGGAACCGTGTAGACACAAGCCAAGGAGTTCGATGGGCGAAGAGGGGCATGCCCCACCACTGGTCCCCTGGCGGGGCATGCTGCTGTACCTGGTGCTGGGTGTGGCCTGGGTGTTCGTGGGCGACGCCTTGCTGGCCCACTGGGTCACCGACCCCGAGCTGCTGACCCGCTTCCAGACCTGGAAGGGCTGGGGCTATGTGGCGCTGACCAGCGGCCTGGCCTGGTGGCTGCTGCGGCGCATGCGCCGCGCCGAGAAGGTGCGCATGGCCATGGCGCGCGAGCTGACGCAGATCGTGCGCCACGCGCCCGCAGGCATCGCGCGCGTGGCGCCGGACGGGCAGTTTCTGTGGGCCAACCACCGCCTGGTCGAGATGCTGGGGGGCACGCTGATGCAGGTGCTCAGCCTCAATTTCCGCGACGTGATGGTGGCCCAGGACCGCGACTGGGCCATGCGCCAGCTGGAGCGCCTGATGGCGGGCGAGATCGACCACTACGTGGGCGAGCGCCAGTGCCAGCGCCTGGACACCGGCCGCACGGTGCCCGTGTTGTGCACCGTGACCCGGGTGCCGATGGACAGCGACGAGCCCGCCCACCTGGTGTGTGTGGTGCAGGATCTGGACGAGATCAAGGCCGCGCGCGCCGCGCTGCAGCGCAGCGAGGCGCGCCAGCGGCTGGCCGCCACCGTGGTGGACAACACCATGGAGGGCGTGGTGGTGACCGATGCCCACAGCCGTATCCTGTCCGTGAACGCCGCCTTCACGCGGCTGCTCGGGTACACCGAGGAAGAGCTGCTGGGTAAGACCCCGCGTGTCTTCAAGTCGGGCCGCCACGACCAGGCTTTTTACGAGGCCATGTGGGCTGCGCTGCTCGACACCGGCCACTGGCAGGGGGAGATCTGGAACCGCCGCAAGAACGGCGAGATCTTCCCCGAGCACATGTCGCTGTCGGCCGTGCGCGACCCGGCGGGAGAGATCACGCACTACGTGTGCATGTTCACCGACATCTCCGAAGAAAAGGCCCAGCAACGGCGCCTGGAGTTTCTGGCGCACAACGACGCGCTCACCGGCTTGTCCAATCGCACCTGGTTCGGGCACCAGCTGGAGCTGACCGTGCAGGAGGCGCGCGCCAGCGGTGAGAACATTGCCGTGCTGCTGCTCAACCTGGACCGCTTCAAGGACGTGAACGACAGCTACGGCCACACCATCGGCGACGAAGTGCTCAAGCACATCGCACGGCAGGTGCAGTCGGCCCTGCGCCCGGGCGATGTGCTGGGCCGCATGGCGGGCGACGAGCTGGCCGTGGTGGCGCGCCACCTGCGCCATGCCGACGGCGCGGCTGCCATGGCCCGGCACCTGATCCAGGCCGTGGCCGAGCCCTGGCGTTCGCCCGACGGGCTGGAGGTGGTGGCCGGGGTGAGTGTGGGCATCTGCATGTTCCCCGACCATGCGAGCACCACCGAGCTGCTGCTGCAGGGCGCCCATGCGGCCGTGTATGGCGCCAAGGCCCGGGGGCGGGGTGCCTGGTGCTTCTTCCATGAGACCATGACCCAGGCTGCACGCGAGCGGCTGGAGCTGGAGTCGCGCCTGCGCCTGGCGCTGATGCAGGGCCATCTGCAGATGCACTACCAGCCGCAGGTGGACATTGCCACCGGCCGCATCCTGGGCGCCGAGGCGCTGGTGCGCTGGAACGACCCGCAGGAGGGGCTGATCTCGCCCGCGCGTTTCATCCCCGTGGCCGAGACCTCGGGCGTGATCGGCCCGCTGGGCGAATGGGTGCTGCGCGAGGTCTGCCGCCAGGGCCAGGCGTGGCGCGATGCGGGCCTGCCCGAGCTGATGCTGGCCGTGAACGTGTCGCCGCGCCAGTTCCACCTCACCGACCTGGCGGGCTGCGCGTCGGCTGCGCTGGCGGACTCGGGCTTCCCGGCCCGGCTGCTGGAGCTGGAGATCACCGAAACCGCGCTGGCCGAGCGCACCGAGGAGGCCCGCCAGATGCTGGTGCGCCTGCGCGAGCTGGGGGTGCGCATCGCGGTGGATGACTTCGGCACGGGCTACTCGTCGCTGGCGCAGCTCAAGCGTTTTCCCATCGACGTGCTCAAGATCGATCAGGGCTTCATCCGCGACATCCCGCAGAGCGAGGACGACATGGCCATCAGCGCCGCCATCATCGCCATGGGGCACAGCATGGGCCTGTCGGTGCTGGCCGAAGGGGTGGAGACCGAGGGGCAACTGGCCTTCTTGCGCGAACGGGGCTGTGACACCTACCAGGGCTATCTGTGCAGCCGCCCGCTGCCCGCCGAGGGCTTTGCCGCGCTGCTGCGGGCACAGCCGCCCCAGCCACCGCAGCCCGCGCTGCCCACATCTGCACCTGCGGTGCCGTAGGTCTGGGGCGGGCGCTCAGCGCTGGCCGCGTGGTGCCGTGCGCCACTGCTCGCGCAGCTCGGCGCAGGCATCGCGGGGTGGCAGGGCCGGGGTGTCGATCACCACATCAGCGTCGGCGTCAGCCGGGGCATTGGCGACAGTGCCTGCAGCTTTTGATGCTTCTGTTTTGATAGCTGATTGGGCTTTCTGGACGCGCGCAATGGCCACTTTTGACCTCAAGTTTTCAGGCCAGTGTGTGGGCACGCCCAGGCTGCGCAGCACATGGCCGCCGCCGGCCACCAGCAGCACGGTCTGGCCGGGGCGCAGCGCCTGCTGGGCGGTGCGGGCCATGCTCGCGTCGCGGGCGATCTGGATGCGCGCCATGGGCGCGAGCTGTGACTCGGGCAGCAGGCCGCAATGGCCGTCGCGCAGGGCGGTGATCTGGCGCGCCAGCGCGGCAGGGGGCAGGTGCTGGTCCCAGGCGGGCTCCTGCATGGCCGCGCGCATCTGGGCGCGGGGCAGGTTGCCGCCCAGCACGGGCACCCCCGCCGCCACGGCGGCCATCACCACCGGGCCATAGGCCTTCCAGGGCCAGGCGGCGTCGTTCCATTGCAGGGCGGCTTGCACCTGGGCTTCGGTGGCGCCCGGCGGCAGAGATTGGGTGCTGTGCCCGCTCTCGGCCATCTCCATCACCAGGGCCGCCAACTGGCCGCGTGCCGCCAGCCACAGCACGGCCTCGCGCTGCAGGCGCTGGTGGTCGGGCGCGTCATGCTGCTCGCCCAGCAGCAGCACATCGGCGGGCAGCAGCGTGTGCAGGCGCTCGGGCCAGGGGGTGGCCCGCGTGGCGGCGGGCGGCAGGGTGCCCGCACAACCCGCCAGCACCAGCAGGGCGCTGCCCAGGGCGGCGGCGCGTGCACCTCGGGTGAGCCGGGTGCGCAAGAAAGAAGGGAGGGGTCTTTGCATGCGGTGATGCTACGCGGGCCGCGCTTGACGCAGGTCAAGAAACGCCGAGCACCCCCTGCCTACACTGCGCCGATGCGGACCCAGCCCACGCTCACCACCAAGCTCCTGGCCCTGGGCGCGGGCTTCTTGCTGGTGGCGCTGGCGTCCATCAGCCTCACGCTGTGGGTGACCTGGAAGCTCGAAGGCGGCGCCGCCGCCGTGAACGAGGCGGGCCGCTTGCGCATGAACATGCTGCGCATGGTGCTGGTGCTGCAGACCGAACCCGCCGAGGCCGTGCAGGAGCGCGCCCGCCTGTTCGACGCCAGCCTGGAGCTGCTGCGCACGGGAGACCCCTCACGCCCGCTGTTTGTGCCGTGGAGCGACGAGACCCGCGCCCGCTTTGATTCCATCCGCAACCAGTGGGCCCAGGCACGCAGCGGCTGGGTGGCCCCGCAGCCGCCCGACCGGGCGCATACGCTGGCCCAGGCCGATGCGTTTGTGCAGCAGGTGGACGGTTTTGTGGACGCCATCGAGATCCAGATTGCAGGCTGGACGGCTGCGCTGCACCTGTTCCAGCTGTTCATGATGGCGCTGGCCATCGTGGCGGCCGTCACCTTCATGGCCGTGAGCTACCTGCTGGTCATCAACCCTGTGGCGCGCCTGCAGCAGGCCCAGGCCCGGCTGCGCCAGGGCGAGCTGGGCACACGCCTGCCGGTGGACACCGACGACGAGTTCGGCCAGCTCTCGGCGGGCTTCAACCTGATGGCCCACGCGCTGCAGGCATCGCACGATGACCTGGAGCACAAGGTGCAGGAGAAGACCGCCAGCATCGCGGTGCAGAACCAGCGCCTGGCCGCGCTGTACGAGGTGAGCGCGCTGGCCAGCACGGCGGGCAGCCTGGAGCTGCTGGCGCAGGGGTTTGTGCAGCAGATCCGCCGCGTGGCGGGTGCCGACGCCGCCGCCGTGCGCTGGTCCAACGAGGCCAACGAGCGCTATGTGCTGCTTGCAGGCGACGGCCTGCCCCAGGCCATGGCCGAGGGCGAGCATTGCCTGCACACCGGCAGTTGCCTGTGTGGCCAGCCGCAGGAGCAGGCGCGCACGCGGGTCATCCCCATCACGCCGTCCACGGCGGTGGCCTTGCCGCATTGCCGCGATGCGGGGTTCGAGACCATGGTCACCATTCCCGTGCAGATGCAGCAGCGCCTGCTGGGCGAGGTGAACCTGTTCTTCCGCTCGCCGGTGGAAATGACCGACGAGCTGCGCGACCTGCTTGAAGCCATGACCCGCCACCTGGCCAGCGCCATGGAGGGCCTGCGCGCCACCGCGCTGGAGCGCGAGGCGGCGGTGGCCGAGGAGCGCAGCCTGCTCGCGCGCGAGCTGCACGACTCCATTGCCCAGTCGCTGGCCTTCCTCAAGATCCAGACCCAGCTGCTGCGCGACGCCGTGTCGCGCGGCGACGAGGCCAAGCGCGACCGCAGCATCAGCGAGCTGGACGTGGGCGTGCGCGAGTGTTATGCCGATGTGCGCGAGCTGCTGGTGCACTTCCGCACCCGCACCAGCGAGGAAGACATCGAATCGGCGCTGCGTGCCACGCTGTCCAAGTTCGAGCACCAGACCGGCATCGTCACCACGCTGGGCATGGTGGGCCATGGCCTGCCGCTGGCGCAGGACGTGCAGATCCAGGTGTTGCACATGGTGCAGGAGGCGCTGTCGAACGTGCGCAAGCACGCCGCCGCCACGCGGGTGGACCTGCTCGTGCACCGCCACCCCCGCTGGCGCTTTGAGGTGCAGGACAACGGCCAGGGCTTTGACATCGCCGCCGTGCCGCCCGACTCGCTGCACGTGGGCCTGGGCATCATGCGCGAGCGCGCCCACCGCGTGGGTGCCGTGCTGCAGGTCGAATCCGCCCCGGGCCAGGGCACACGCGTATGCATCGAGCTGCCCACGGGGGCGGTCACGGGCAACTCGCCGCCCCCCACCCCGGTTGGCACCACCCCCGTGGCTGCTCCCGCGCTCTAGTTTTTTCTGAATCTGCCGCCCATGCCCTTTTCTACCGCCCCCACGCCCCTGGCCACGCCCCCGCAGGCCCTTGCGCCGCAGCCCCCGGTGACGCTGCTGGTGGTGGACGACCACACCCTGTTCCGCCGGGGCCTGATCGCCCTGCTGGGGCAGGACCCGGGCCTGCTGGTGGTGGGCGAGGCGGGCGATGCCGCCGAGGCCCTGCGCCTGGCGCCGCAGCTGTTGCCCCAGGTGATCTTACTCGACAACCACCTGCCCGGTGTGATGGGCGTGGACGCGATCCGGGGCCTGCGCGAGGTGGCGCCCGCCTCGCGCGTGCTGATGCTCACCGTGAGTGAAGACGGGCAGGACCTGGCCGCCGCGCTGCGTAATGGCGCGCAGGGCTATCTGCTCAAGACCATCGAAGGCGACCTGCTGGCCGAGGCCATCCGCCGCGCAGCGCGGGGCGAGCCCGTGGTCAGCCCCGAGCTCATGGGCAAGCTGGTGGCCGCGTTCCAATCGCAGGGCGCGCCCGAGGTGCCACCTGCCATGCCTGTGCCGCCGCAGGTGGCGCCGCCCGATGCATCAGCCGCCGTCGCGCAGCTGTCCCCACGCGAGGAAGACGTGCTGCGCGAGATTGCACGCGGCGCCAGCAACAAGGAAATCGCCCGCACGTTGGACATCGCCGAGACCACGGTGAAGATCCATGTGCAGCACATCCTGCGCAAGCTGGGCCTCAGCTCGCGCGTGCAGGCGGCGGTCTACGCCTCCGACCGCCAGCGCGCGGAGTAGGGCGGGCCGCGCTGCACCGCAGCGCAACGCATGCTGTGGTGCTCTTATGCTATTAAATATATAGCTAAAGAGGCTTGTCCATAGCGCGGTAGGCCTCATTTTTTCTTGTATTTCACACCGCCCGCCGGTGTGTCGGCCCGCGTTCGTGCCCGGGGTGGGTCCGCTGCGGCGTCCCCGCCTACTCCTTTCGAACGATGCCCCCGCCCCCTGCCGCACCGGGGGACTACTCCTTCTGCCGTGGCCGGGCTGTGCTTGTGAAGGATGTTCAGTGCGGGGCTGAAAACCGACCATAGCGCCATACCCAAGAGAAGAAGAGGAACCGCGCAATGGCACACACCACATTGCCCCCGGGCGACAGCCCACAGCGCACCCGCCAGGCCTGGTCGGTGCTCATCGTCAGCACCTTCGCCTTCACCGTCTGCTTCATGGTCTGGATGATGTTTGGCGTCATCGGCATCCCCATCAAGAAGATGCTCAACCTGAACTCCACGCAGTTCGGGCTGCTCATGTCCATGCCCGTGCTCACCGGCTCGCTGGTGCGGGTGCCGCTGGGCATCTGGACGGACAAGTTTGGCGGCCGCATCGTGATGGCGGCCGTGATGGCCACCACCGTACCCGCCATCTGGATGATGGGCTACGCCACCGAATACTGGCACTTCCTCACCATCGGCCTGTTCGTGGGCCTGGCGGGCGGCTCGTTCTCGGTGGGCACGCCGTATGTTGCGCGCTGGTTTCCCAAGCATCGGCAGGGCACGGCCATGGGCGTGTACGGCGCGGGCAACTCCGGCGCCGCCGTCAACAAGTTCGTGGCGCCGGTGATCCTCGTGGCCTTTGGCTGGACCATGGTGCCGCAGGTGTACGCCGCCATCATGCTGGGCACGCTGGTGCTGTTCTGGCTGTTCAGCTACAGCGACCCGGCCCACCTGGTGCCCAGCAACGTCAAGTTCACCGACCAGCTCAAGGCGCTCAAGGACCCCAAGGTGCTCAAGTACTGCCAGTACTACAGCATTGTGTTTGGCGGCTATGTGGCACTGTCGCTGTGGATGGTGCAGTACTACGTGGGCGAATACGGCCTGGACATCCGTGTGGCCGCATTGTTGGCTGCCTGCTTCTCGCTGCCAGGCGGCGTGCTGCGCGCCATCGGGGGCATGTTGAGTGACAAGTACGGCGCCCACAGCGTGACCTGGTGGGTGATGTGGGTGAGCTGGATCTGCCTGTTCCTGCTGAGCTACCCGCAGACCGACTTCACCATCCTCACCGTCAACGGCCCGCAGACCTTCCACATCGGCCTGAACGTCTACGTCTTCACCGGCCTCATGTTCCTGCTGGGCATCTGCTGGGCCTTCGGCAAGGCCAGCGTCTTCAAGTACATCAGCGACGACTACCCCCACAACATCGGGACCATCAGCGGCATCGTGGGCCTGGCCGGTGGCATGGGCGGCTTCGTCCTGCCCATCTTGTTCGGTGCCCTCATGGACCTCACCGGCATCCGCTCCAGCGCTTTCATGCTGATGTATGGCGTGGTGTGGGTCTCGCTCATCTGGATGTACTTCACCGAAGTACGCCGCACGCCCGTCATGGGCTCGCAGGAAGCCGCCGCGCCATTGGCTGCCGGTGCCCGCTGATTTTTCTCCAAGGACCTCACCATGTCTGCCACCACCACCAGCGGGCGCCAGGGGCGCCTGCTCACCCTCTGGACGCCGGAGGACAAGACTTTCTGGGAGCGCGAGGGCGAAGCCGTCGCCAAGCTCAACCTCTGGATCTCGGTGCCCGCGCTGTTCCTGGCCTTTGCCATCTGGCAGGTCTGGAGCGTGGTCGCCGTGAGCCTGCCCGGCCTCGGCTTCAAGTACTCGACCAACCAGCTGTTCTGGCTGGCCGCAGCGCCCGCACTTTCGGGCGCCACGCTGCGCATCTTTTATTCGTTCATGGTGCCGCTGGTCGGCGGCCGCCGCTGGACGGCGATCTCCACCGCGAGCCTGCTGATCCCCGCCATCGGCATCGGCTTTGCGGTGCAGGACAACACCACGGCCTACCCCACCATGCTCATCCTGGCGTTGCTGTGCGGCCTGGGCGGCGGCAACTTCAGCTCCAGCATGGCCAACATCAGCTTCTTCTTTCCGAAGGAGCGCAAGGGCTCGGCGCTGGGTGTGAATGCGGGCCTGGGCAACCTGGGCGTGTCGGTGGTTCAGTTCCTGAGCCCCCTGGTCGTCACGGCCGGCATCTTTGGAGTTTTTGGGGGTGATGCCCAGACCATCGTGAAGAACGGCCAGACCGCGCAGGTGTGGACGCAGAACGCCGCGTTCATCTGGGTGCCCTGGATTGCCATCACCGCCCTGGCTGCGTGGTTCGGCATGAACGACATTGCTGACGCCAAGGCCTCGTTTGCCGCCCAGGCCGCCATCTTCCGCCGCAAGCACAACTGGCTGATGTGTGTGCTGTACCTGGGCACCTTCGGCTCGTTTATTGGGTACGCGGCAGGTTTTCCGCTGCTCATCAAGAGCCAGTTCCCCGGCATCAACCCGCTGGCCTATGCCTGGCTCGGCCCGCTGGTGGGTGCGGTGATCCGGCCCTTTGGCGGCTGGCTGGCCGACAAGCTCGGCGGTGCCCGCGTCACGCTGTGGAACTTCATCGTCATGGCCGTGGCCGTGATGGGTGTCACGGTGTTCCTGCCATCCGGTGGCAATGAGGGCCAGTTCGCCGGCTTCTTTGTGTGCTTCCTGGTGTTGTTCATGACCACCGGCATCGGCAACGGCTCCACCTTCCGCATGATCCCCGTGATCTTCCTGACCGAAGCCATGCGCGGCGTGGACCCCCGCAACACGGCCGCTGTGGCCCAGGCCAACAAGGAAGGCAACACCCTGGGCGCCGCCACGCTGGGCTTCACGGCCGCCATGGCGGCCTACGGCGGGTTCTTCATTCCCAAGAGCTACGGCAGCTCTATCGCGCTGACCGGCAGCCCCCATGCCGCGCTGTGGACGTTCTTTGCCTTCTACCTCGTGTGCATCGTCATCACCTGGTGGCACTACGCGCGCAAGAACGCCGCCATGCCTTGCTGATGACCACTTAACAGAACAGAACAAGGAGCCCCCGATGAGCCATTTCCTCGACCGCCTTTCGTACTTCTCGCAGCCCCGCGAGACCTTTGCCCAGGGCCATGGCCAGACCAACGGTGAAGACCGCACCTGGGAAGACGCCTACCGCGACCGCTGGGCGCACGACAAGATCGTGCGCAGCACGCACGGCGTGAACTGCACCGGCAGCTGCAGCTGGAAGATCTACGTCAAGGGCGGCATCGTCACCTGGGAAACCCAGCAGACCGACTACCCCCGCACCCGGCCCGACCTGCCCAACCACGAGCCCCGGGGTTGCGCGCGCGGTGCCAGCTACAGCTGGTACCTGTACAGCGCCAACCGCGTGAAGTACCCCATGGTGCGTGGCCGCCTGCTCAAGCACTGGCGCGCCGCCATCGCCCTGGCCAAGAGCCCGGTCGATGCCTGGGCCAGCATCGTCGAGAACGATGCCTCGCGCAGCGAATGGCAGAAGCAGCGCGGCCTGGGCGGCTTTGTGCGCAGCACCTGGGACGAGGTGAACCAGATGATCGCTGCCGCCAATGTGTACACGATCAAGAAGCACGGCCCGGACCGCATCATCGGCTTCTCGCCCATCCCGGCGATGTCGATGATTTCGTATGCAGCGGGTTCGCGTTACCTGAGCCTTATCGGCGGCGTGTGCATGAGTTTTTACGACTGGTACTGCGACCTGCCCCCCAGCAGCCCGCAGACCTGGGGCGAGCAGACCGACGTGCCCGAGTCGGCCGACTGGTACAACAGCTCGTACATCATTGCCTGGGGTTCCAACGTGCCCCAGACGCGCACACCCGACGCGCACTTCCTGACCGAGGTGCGCTACAAGGGCACCAAGGTGGTGTCCATCACGCCCGACTACTCCGAAGTGGCCAAGCTGGGCGATCTGTGGATGCATCCCAAGCAGGGCACCGATGCTGCCGTGGCCATGGCCATGGGCCATGTGATCCTCAAGGAGTTCTACTTCAAGGACGGTGGCAAGGGCCGCTCGGCGTACTTTGATGACTACGCACGCCGCTACACCGACCTTCCCCTGCTGGTGGTGCTCAAGGAAAAGACGCTGCCCGATGGCCGCACGGTGATGGTGCCCGACCGCTATGTGCGCGCCAGCGACTTCCCCAGCAAGCTCGACCAGTCGAACAACCCCGACTGGAAGACCGTGGGCTACGACGAGCTGGGCCAGGTCACGCTGCCCAATGGCTCCATCGGCTTCCGCTGGGGATCAGACGGTCGCACCGACCAGGGCCTGTGGAACCTGGAAAACAAGGACGCACGCACCGCCAATACCGTCAAGCTCAAGCTGTCGGTGATCGAGGATGGCGCGCAGGCCCATGACGTGGCCGATGTCGCCTTCCCGTATTTCGGCGGCGTACATGCGCCGAATTTCACGGCCAATGAGCAGGGCAGTGACGTGATGGTGCGCCGCGTGCCGGTGTCCCATCTGGAGCTGTCCGGCCACGAGGCCCAGGGCCGTGTGATGGTGGCTACGGTGTTCGACCTGCTGGCCGCCAACTACGGCATTGACCGGGGCCTGCCTGGCGAAGAGCAGGGCGTGACCTACGACAGCGACCGCCCCTACACCCCCGCATGGCAAGAGAAGATCACCGGCGTGCCGCGCGACCAGGTCATCACCGTGGCGCGCCAGTTTGCCGACAACGCGCACAAGACCCATGGCAAGTCCATGGTCATCATCGGTGCGGCCATGAACCACTGGTATCACAGTGACATGAACTACCGGGGCATCATCAACATGCTGATGCTGTGCGGCTGCATTGGACAAAGCGGCGGCGGCTGGGCGCACTACGTGGGCCAGGAAAAGCTGCGCCCCCAAACTGGCTGGACGGCCCTGGCGTTTGCGCTGGACTGGATTCGCCCACCCCGCCAGATGAACAGCACGAGTTTCTTCTACGCCCACACCGACCAGTGGCGCTACGAAAAGCTGGGCATGGAGGAAATCCTCTCGCCCCTGGCCGACAAGAAGGCCTACCACGGCGCGCAGATTGACTACAACGTGCGCGCCGAGCGCATGGGCTGGCTGCCTTCAGCGCCCCAGCTCAAGACCAGCCCGCTGCAGGTGGCCAAGGACGCAGCGGCAAAGGGCATGGACGCCAAGGACTACGTGGTGCAGTCGCTGAAGAACGGAAGCCTGCAGATGAGCTGCGAGGACCCGGACCACCCCGACAACTGGCCGCGCAACATGTTCGTGTGGCGCTCCAACATCCTGGGCTCGTCGGGCAAGGGGCATGAGTACTTCCTCAAGCACCTGCTGGGCACCACCCACGGCGTGCAGGGCAAGGACCTGGGCGAAGAGTTGCCCCCCGAAGCGCTGCGCGCCTCCCCCCAGGGGGCAGCCGGCTTGGGGCGGCCCGGCGCCGGCACCTCAGCCAAGCCCGAGGAAGTGCAGTGGCACGCCAAGGCCCCCGAAGGCAAGCTGGACCTGCTGGTCACGCTGGACTTCCGTATGAGCACGACCTGCCTGTACTCCGACATCGTGTTGCCCACCGCCACCTGGTACGAGAAGAACGACCTCAACACCAGCGACATGCACCCCTTCATCCACCCGCTGTCCACGGCGGTAGACCCTGCCTGGCAGGCCAAGAGCGACTGGGAGATCTACAAGGGTTTCGCCAAGGCCGTGAGCGAGGTCAGCGTGGGCCACCTGGGCGTGGAAAAGGACGTGGTGCTCACGCCCATCATGCACGACACGGCGGGCGAAATGGCCCAGCCCTATGGCGTGCGCGACTGGAAGAAGGGCGAGTGCGAACTCATCCCCGGCAAGACCGCGCCGCAGATCACCGTGGTCGAGCGCGACTACCCCAACCTGTACAAGCGCTTCACGGCCCTGGGCCCGTTGATGGACAAGGCGGGCAACGGCGGCAAGGGCATTGGCTGGAACACGCAGACTGAAGTGGGCCAGCTGGGCGATTTGAACGGCCGCGTGAAGGAAGAGGGCGTGACGCAGGGCATGCCCCGCATCGTGAGCGACATCGACGCCACCGAAGTCGTGATGATGCTGGCCCCCGAAACCAACGGCCATGTGGCCTGCAAGGCCTGGGAAGCCCTGGGCAAGCAGACCGGGCGCGACCACGTGCACCTGGCGCTGCACCGCGAGGACGAGAAGATTCGCTTCCGCGACATCCAGGCACAGCCGCGCAAGATCATCAGCTCGCCCACCTGGTCGGGCCTGGAAAGCGAGAAGGTCAGCTACAACGCGGGCTACACCAACGTGCACGAGCTGATTCCATGGCGCACCCTCACCGGCCGCCAGCAGTTCTACCAGGACCACCCCTGGATGCGCGACTTCGGCGAAGGCTTTGTGAGCTACCGCCCCCCCGTCCACCTCAAGACACTGGAAGAAGTCGAAGGCAAGAAGCCCAACGGCAACCGCGAGATCGCGCTGAACTTCATCACGCCGCACCAGAAGTGGGGCATCCACAGCACGTACAGCGACAACCTGATGATGCTCACGCTGAACCGGGGCGGATCGGTGGTGTGGCTGAGCGAAGACGACGCCAAGGTTGCCGGAATCGTGGACAACGACTGGGTCGAACTCTTCAACGCCAACGGCGCCATCGCGGCCCGTGCGGTGGTGAGCCAGCGCGTGAACCCGGGCATGGTGATGATGTACCACTCGCAGGAGAAGATCATCAACACGCCCGGCTCCGAGATCACCGGCACCCGTGGCGGCATCCACAACTCGGTCACCCGCATCGTGCTCAAGCCCACCCACATGATTGGTGGCTACGCGCAGTACAGCTACGGCTTCAACTACTACGGAACCATCGGCACCAACCGCGACGAGTTCGTGCTGGTGCGCAAGATGGACCGCGTGGACTGGCTCGATTACGAGCCCGCCGCCAGCGCGACCACGCACGCCTGAAGCCGAGGACAAGGAGAAACACGATGAAAATTCGCGCACAAATCGGCATGGTGCTCAACCTGGACAAGTGCATCGGCTGCCACACCTGCTCGGTCACCTGCAAGAACGTCTGGACCAGCCGCCCCGGCATGGAGTACGCCTGGTTCAACAACGTGGAGAGCAAGCCCGGCATTGGTTATCCCAAGGAGTGGGAAAACCAGGACAAGTGGAACGGCGGATGGGTGCGCAACCCTGACGGCTCCATCGCCCCCCGCCAGGGTGGCAAGTGGAAGCTGCTCATGCGCATCTTCGCCAACCCCAACCTGCCGCAGATCGACGATTATTACGAGCCCTTCACCTTCGACTACGACCACCTGCAGTCGGCGCCTGAAAGCAAGGCCGCGCCCACGGCCCGCCCGCGCAGCCTGATCACCGGCAAGCGCATGGAGAAGATCGAGTGGGGCCCGAACTGGGAGGAAATCCTGGGCGGCGAGTTCAGCAAGCGCAGCCAGGACAAGAACTTCGACGATGTCCAGAAGGACATCTACGGACAGTTCGAGAACACCTTCATGATGTACCTGCCGCGCCTGTGCGAGCACTGCCTGAACCCGGCCTGCGTGGCATCGTGCCCCAGCGGATCGATCTACAAGCGCGAGGAAGACGGCATCGTGCTGATCGACCAGGACAAGTGCCGCGGCTGGCGCATGTGCGTGAGCGGTTGCCCCTACAAGAAGATCTACTACAACTGGCAGTCGGGCAAGGCCGAGAAGTGCATCTTCTGCTACCCCCGCATTGAAGCGGGCCAGCCCACCGTGTGCTCGGAAACCTGCGTGGGCCGCATCCGGTATCTCGGCGTGCTGCTGTACGACGCAGACCGCATCCAGGAAGCCGCCAGTGTGGAGCGCGACCGCGACCTGTACCAGGCGCAGCTCGACATCTTCCTGAACCCGAACGACCCCGATGTGATCAAGCAAGCGCGCATCGACGGCATCCCCGACAGCTGGATGGAAGCTGCCCGCAACAGCCCCGTCTACAAGATGGCTGTGGACTGGAAAGTAGCCCTGCCGCTGCACCCAGAGTACCGCACGCTGCCCATGGTCTGGTATGTGCCGCCGCTCTCGCCCATCACGGCCGCCGCCAACGCAGGCCATGTGGGCGTGAACGGTGAGATTCCGGACGTGTCGCAGCTGCGCATCCCCGTGCAGTACCTGGCCAACCTGCTCACGGCGGGCGATACCGGCCCCGTGGTGCGCGCGCTGGAGCGCATGCTGGCCATGCGCACCTACCAGCGCGACAAGCATGTGGAGCAGCGCCAGAATTTGGCCGTGCTCAAACAGGCAGGTCTGTCGATGGCCGAGGTCGAGGAGATGTACCACGTGATGGCAATTGCCAATTACGAAGACCGCTTCGTGATCCCGTCGGCCCACCGCGAATACGCCGAGAACGCTTTCGACATCCGCGGCGGCTGCGGCTTCTCGTTTGGCAACGGCTGCTCGGATGGTGCGACGGAAGTCAGCATGTTCGGCGGCAAGAAGCCCCGGACCATCCCAATCAAGGCCACAGTCTGATCGCGCACAGGAGTGAATCACCATGTTCAAGAAGAACCCGACCTCCGTGCGCTTGACCCTGCGCGCCCTGGGCTACCTGCTGAGTTACCCCGATGCGCAGCTGCGCAGCATGATGCCGCAGCTCATCGACGCGCTGCAGGCCGAGCAAGCCCTTACGGCTGATCGCATGGACGAGCTGAAGGCCGTGTGCCAGCACCTCGCCGCGCTGGACCCGCTGGAAGCCGAGGCCCGCTACGTGGACCACTTCGACCGGGGCCGCCAGACCTCGCTGCACCTGTTCGAGCATGTGCACGGCGACTCGCGCGACCGTGGGCCGGCGCTTATCGACCTGCTGCAGACCTACGAAAAGGCGGGCCTGCAGTTTGAGGCCGACGAGCTGCCCGACCACCTGCCGGTGGTGCTGGAGTTTGCCTCGACCCAGCCGCCCGCCGTGGCCAAGGAGTTCCTGGGCGAAATGGCCCACATCCTCAACGCCTTGTTCAGCGCATTGGTGGCACGCAATAGCCCCTACGCCAGCGTGATCGCTGCGGTGCTCGAAGTCTCGGGCCAGCGCGTGCAGTCGGTGGCTCTCACGCCCGAGCCGCCCATGGACGAGGCCTGGGCCGAGCCCGAAGCGTTTGGCGGTTGCAGCACCCAGGGCCAGTCCAAGCCTGACCAGCCGCAACCCCTGCATTTTGTCCGTACCCCCCGCGCCGAGCGGGCCCCCGAAGGAGTCTCAGCATGACTACCCCCTGGCTCGATACCCTGTTGTTTGGCATCTACCCCTACATCTGCCTGGCCGTGTTTTTCATCGGCAGCTGGGCGCGGTTTGACCGCGACCAGTACACCTGGAGAAGCGACTCGTCGCAGCTGCTGCGCACCGGCAGCCTGCGCTGGGGCAGCAACCTGTTCCACATCGGCGTGCTGTTCCTGTTCTTCGGCCACACCGTGGGTATGCTCACGCCGCACTTCCTGTACGAGCACTTCATGAGTGCGGGCGCCAAGCAGATCATGGCCATAGTGACGGGCGGTATCGCGGGTGTGCTGGCCTTCATCGGCCTGTCGATCCTGCTGCACCGCCGCCTGTCGGACGACCGCATCCGCGCCACTTCCAAGGCCAGCGACATCCTGATCCTCGTGCTGCTGTGGCTCCAGCTGGCCCTGGGCCTGGCCACCATCCCGCTGTCGGCACAGCACCTGGACGGCTCCATGATGATGAGGCTCGCCGAATGGGGCCAGCACGTGGTGACCTTCCGCAGCGGCGGCGTGGAGCTGCTGGCTGAGGCGGGCTGGATCTTCAAGGCCCACATGTTTCTGGGCATGAGCATCTTCCTGATCTTCCCGTTCACCCGCCTGGTGCATGTGTGGAGCGGCTTTGGCACGCTGGCCTATGTGCTGCGCCCCTACCAGGTGGTGCGTGCGCGCCGCCTGAACCTGCCCGCTGGCCACCTGCAGTCGCAAGACCGCCGCGCCTGAAACCCACTGACCAAGCAGGAGCACACCATGAGTGGATGTGGAACCGGGAGCTGCGGATGCGGCTCCACTGACAGCAGCGTGGCGGCAGCACCTGCCAGCACGCTGACCCCTACGCAGACTGCGGCCTACGAGGCCCTGGTGGCCACGATGGCCGATGCACCCGTGCAGTCGATGCCAGCACCCGTAGCAAGCGGGCCAGGTGCAGTGGCTGACATCGCACGCATCAACGGCGTAGCCCTCAACGCCCCGCACGAGTTGCTGGACGAAGAGGCCCTGCGCCAACGCGCTTGCACCGAGCTGCTGCGCCAGGCGGCCCAGCAGGCGGGGTTGCTGTCGGCAGACGATGTGCCAGGCGACCTGGGCGCTATCAGCACCGCGGCGTCCGATGCGATCGAGCAGTTGCTGGACCGTGAGCTGCCCATCCCCGACCCGTCGGAAGAAGCCTGCCGCCGCTACCACGAGGCCCACCCTGCGGCGCACGCCCAGGGCGAGCGCGCGCAATTGCGCCACGTGCTCTTTGCCGTGACGCCCGGTGTGGATGTGAAACAGCTGCGCCTGCGCGCCGAGGCGCTGTTGATCGACCTGCGCTGCGCCGATGATGGGGGTGCGAAGTTTGCCGAGGCCGCGGCCCAGTGGTCCAACTGCCCCAGCGGCCAGCAAGGCGGTGACCTGGGCTGGCTCACCCGCGCCGACTGCGCGCCAGAGTTCGCCCGCGAAGTGTTTGGCAGCGCCGAGATCGGTGTGCTGGCACGCCTGGTGCACAGCCGTTTTGGTTTGCACGTGGTAGAAGTGGTGGCGCGCGAGGCCGGGCAACAGCCCGCGTTCGAGGACGTGCGCCAGGCCATCGCGCTTACCCTGCGCCAGCAGGCCTGGGCCAACGCGCTGCGCCAGTACCTGCAGCTGCTGGCAGGTGCTGCGGTGGTCGAAGGGGTGGTGCTGGACGCGGCCGAATCGCCGCTGGTGCAGTAGCGGCATGTTGTCTTGCGGGTCACATCACCATGCCTGACGAACTGCTGGACCGCCTGCGCCGTTTTCACGACGACGCCTTCCCCCAGTACCGCGAGCAGTTCCGGACGCTGGTGGATGAGGGGCAGCACCCCACGACCTTGTTCATCGGCTGCTCCGACTCGCGCCTGGTGCCCTACCTGCTGACCGGGGCGGGGCCGGGCGAGCTGTTTCTGGTGCGCAATGTGGGGGCCTTTGTTCCACCCTACGACGGATCGCACGGCCACCATGGCACCACGGCGGCCATCGAGTTTGCCGTGCTCAACCTCCAGGTGCGGCGCATCGTGGTGTGCGGCCACAGCCACTGTGGGGCCATCAAGGCGATGTATGGTGAGGTCTCGCCCGAGGCCCCCAACCTCAACCGCTGGCTGGACCTGGGGCGCGAGGCCCTGTTGCCCATGCAGCCGGGCCCCGAGGTATTGCGCCGTACCGAGCAGCGCGCGGTAGTGCTGCAGCTGGAGCGCCTCATGGAGTACCCCATGGTGCGCAGCCGGGTGCAGTCAGGCCAGATCAGCCTGCATGGCTGGCACTATGTGATCGAGGAGGGCGAGGTCCACGTGTTCGATGTCAGCACTGGTGGTTTTGTGCCTGCATCGCGTGCGGACAACAGCGGCACGGGCCCCTACCAGCCCTACGTGGAGCATGATGGGCAGGTGCTGGTGGACGAGTGAGCGGCCACCGACTTGCCATGGCGCTGCATTCGGAGTGGAATGAGCGCTCCTTGACGGAACGCAACCCCGTTTCAGCCTGAAACCCAAATCATCGGCCCCCATGAAACGCGAACCTCAGCCCCCCCTCAGCACCGCATCTGCCCTGCAGCCCATCAGCCTGGATGTGCTGCGGGAGAAATACCTCAAACCCGGCGAAACCACGGCCGACGAGCTGTACCAGCGCGTGGCGCGGGCCCTGGCCTCGGTCGAAAAGCCGGAGCTGCGCGAAAAGTACGAAGCCCTGTTCCTGGCCAACCTCAAGGTCGGCGCCATCGGCGCGGGCCGCATCATGAGCGCGGCAGGCACCGACATCCAGGCCACGCTGATCAACTGCTTTGTGCAGCCCGTGGGCGACTGCATCCAGGGCGTGGACGATGAAGGCTTTCCGGGCATCTACGAAGCGCTGCGCGAAGCGGCTGAGACCATGCGGCGCGGTGGCGGCGTGGGCTACGACTTCTCGCGCATCCGCCCCAAGGGCGCGCATGTCAAGGGCACGGCCTCCATGGCCTCGGGGCCCTGCAGCTACATGAACGTGTTCGACCAGTCCTGCTCCACCGTGGAGAGCGCGGGCGCACGCCGGGGCGCGCAGATGGGCGTGCTGCGCATCGACCACCCCGATGTGCAGGAATTCATCACCGCCAAGCGCACACCGGGCCGCTGGAACAACTTCAATGTGTCGGTGGGCGTGTCGGACGCCTTCATCGAGGCGGTGCAGAACGACGCCCCCTGGGAGCTGGTGCACAAGGCCGCGCCCGGTGCGGCGCTGCTGGCACAGGGCGCCCACCAGCGCGCCGACGGCCAGTGGGTCTATGCCACCGTGCCCGCGCGCGAGCTGTGGGACACGATCATGAAGTCGGCCTACGACTTTGCCGAGCCGGGCATCCTGTTCCTAGGGCGCATCAACGAAGACAACAACCTGCATTACTGCGAAGACATTGCGGCGACAAACCCCTGCGTCACGGCCGACACCTGGGTGATGACCACCAACGGTCCGCAACAGGTGGCGGACCTGGTGGGCCGGCCGTTCGCCGCCGTGGTGGATGGGCGCGCCTACCGCTTGCAAAGCCAGGGCTTTTTCAAGACAGGCACCAAGCCGGTGCTGGAGCTGCAAACCCGGGAGGGGCATGCCCTGCGCCTGACGGCAGACCACCGGGTGCGCCGCGTGGCGCGCAAGACCCGCTATTGCCTGGAGGTGGAATGGGTCGAGGCAGCACAGTTGCTGCCTGGCGACGAGGTGCTGCTGCACGACCACCGGGCCTTTGTGGGCTGGAGCGGCACGGGCACGCAGGAAGAGGGCTATCTGCTGGGGCTGTTGATTGGCGATGGAACCCTCAAGGCCGACAAGGCTGTGATTTCGGTGTGGGCCCCCGAACTCAAAGCCGTGGGGCAGGGTGCGGTGGCCTTTGCGGCCACCGGTGCGGACGGCGTCATTCGGGCTGCCACAGCGGCGGCGGCCACCTTGCGGCATCGCGCAGATTTCAAAGGTTTTCAGCGGCCTGTGGCGGGTCGCGGCGAGGCCCGTCTGGCGAGTGCGGCGCTCTGGAGGCTGGCACATTCCATGGGCATGGCGCCGGGCCACAAAACCATCACGGCTGCCATGGAGCGGCAATCCTCCGCTTTTGCGCAGGGGTTGTTGTCCGGATTGTTTGATGCCGATGGCTCGGTGCAAGGTGCGCAGGAAAAGGGGCTGAGTGTGCGCTTGTCGCAAAGCGACGAGGGCTTGCTGCAGACCGTGCAGCGCATGCTGTTGCGCATGGGGATTGCGTCTACGCTGTACCGTCACCGCCGCCCTGCGGGCGCGCGTGAGTTGCCCGACGGCAAAGGGGGCATGCGGCCCTACGCCACCCGGGCGCAGCATGAACTGGTCATCAGCGGGGACAACCTCGCGTTGTTCGCCGACCGCGTGGGCTTTTGCGACACCGACAAGGCCGCGCGGCTGGAGGATGGCTTGGCGCACTACCGCCGCGCCCTGAACCGCGAGCGCTTCACCGCCACCGTGCAGTCGCTGACCGATGCGGGCGTGGAAGATGTCTATGACGTCACGGTGGCCGACGTCCATGCGTTCGATGCCAATGGGCTCGTGGTCCACAACTGCGGCGAGCAGCCACTTCCGTCCTACGGCTGCTGTGACCTCGGCCCCATCATCCTCACGCGCTTTGTGCGCCATCCCTTCGGGTTCGGCGGCGTGGCGGCGTTCGACTTCGACGCTTTCACCCAGGCCGTGGCGCTGCAGGTGCGGGCACTCGACAACGTGCTGGATGTGACCTTCTGGCCGCTGCCGCAGCAGCGTGACGAGGCCATGGCCAAGCGCCGCATTGGGGTGGGCTTTACCGGCATGGGCAACACGCTGGCCATGCTGTGCCTGCGCTACAACCTGCCCGAGGGGCGCACCATGGCGGCGCGCATTGCCGAATGCATGCGCGATGCGGCCTATGCGGCGTCGGTGGAGCTGGCGCGCGAGAAAGGCGCGTTTCCAAAGTTCGATGCGCGGGGCTATCTGGCGGAAGGCACGTTTGCGAGCCGGTTGCCCGAATCGCTCAAGGCCGCGATCCACCAGCATGGCATCCGCAACAGCCACCTGTTGTCCATCGCGCCCACGGGCACGGTGAGCCTGGCGTTTGCTGACAACGCCTCCAACGGCATCGAGCCACCGTTCTCGTGGATGTACAAGCGCAAGAAGCGCGAGTCCGACGGCAGCACCACCGAGTACGCGGTGGAAGACCACGCCTGGCGCCTGTACCGCGAGCTGGGCGGCGATGTGAACGCGCTGCCCAACTACTTTGTCTCGGCGCTGGCTATGTCTGCGCAGGAGCACATTGCGATGATGGAGGCCGTGCAGCCCTTTGTGGACACGGCCATTTCCAAGACGGTGAACATTCCGGCCGACTACCCCTACGAAGACTTCAAGGACCTGTACCTGCAGGCCTGGCGCGCGCGGCTCAAGGGGCTGGCCACTTACCGGCCCAACAGCATTCTGGGCTCGGTGCTCGAAACCCATGCAGAACCCGCACCAGCGCCTGCTGCAGTGGCAGCGCCTGCGCCCGCCGCACCGCCTGTGGACCCGATGCGCACGGTGATCGAAAGCCGTCCGCAGGGCGGGCTCTCGGCCGTGGCCGAAAAGCTCGAGTACTGGACGCAGGAAGGCCATAAGACGCTCTACCTCATCGTGTCCTTCCTGCCCGTGCCCACGGGCGTGGGCAACCGCACGGTGGACCGCGCCATCGAGTTCTTCATGCCCGTGGGGCAGAGCGGCGAGTCGCAGCAGTGGATCACCTCCAGCATGCGCATGCTCTCGCTGGCGGCGCGGGGGGGCTTTCTGGAGCGGGCCCTGAGCGACATGCGCAAGGTGGCCTGGGACCGGGGGCCGGTGCGCCTGGGCCAGCACCGCAAGGACGACGGCACGCTGGTGCCCATGTGGCACGACTCTGAAGTGGCGGCCATGGCCTATGCCATCCAGAACATCCTGGCGCGCCGCGTGGCCGACCCGGTGCAGCAGCAACTGCCGCTGGACGAACCCGCACCGCCGCCCGTGGCCGTGCCCCAGGCCATGGCGGGCAAGAAGTGCAGCGAGTGTGGCGCCCATGCGGTGATCCGCAAGGACGGTTGCGACTACTGCACGCAGTGTGGCCACCTGGGGAGCTGTGGATGAAGGCCATAGCCCCGCTGCATGCTTCTGGGCGCATGCGGTAAGCATTGGAAGGATTCCCCATGTCAGTCATCCCCTGGCCGTTGAACCCCACGTCCCGTGCGCAGCCTGCTGCGGCGCAGGCCCGTGCTTCTGAAGATGTGGCCGGGCTGGCGGCGGCGCTGATCCAGTCGCGCCAGACCATCCTGCCCAAGCGCCTGGGCGCGCCGGGCCCCAGTGCGGCCGAGCTGGCGCAGATCCTGAGCGCTGCCGCGCACGCCCCCGACCACGGCCAGTTGGTGCCCTGGCGCTTTGTGCTGGTGCCCGAGGCGTCGCGCACGCCACTGGCTGAGGTGTTTGCCCAGGCCCTGCGGGAGCGCGACCCCACCGCCACCCCTGAGCAGGCCGAGCAGGCGCGTGAGAAAGCCTACCGCTCGCCCGTGCTGCTGCTGGCCGTGGTGGATGCCGAACGTGGCGATGCCGACATCGACCTGGCCGAGCGCACCGTGTCGGCCGGTTGTGCGGTGCAGAACATGCTGCTCATGGCCACAGCGCAGGGCTACGGCTCGGCGCTCACCAGCGGCAAGGCGCTCAAGGCCGACAGCCTGCGGGCGCTGTTCCAGCTGGCGCCGTCCGAGCAGGCCCTGTGTTTCGTCAGTATCGGCACCGTGCTGTCGCGCAAGGCCGTGCGTGCACGGCCCGCGCCCGGTGCCTATGTGAGCACGCTGGATGCCAGCCGGGGCGTGGTGCCCGGCTTTTGACCTGCTTTTTCTGATGACGGAACCTTGTGATGGAAATTGCCTGCTTTGATGACCTGCCACAGGCCGCGCGCCAGCAGCCCGAGCCCCAGCGCCTGCTGTTTGTGTTTGCCGTCGCCGAGCTGCACGACGACGCAGCCCCCGCGCAGCGCGCCCGTTTTGAAGCGGGGCAGGGCGGCGCCCTGGTGCCACTGATGTGTGTGGACAAGACGCCGCAGGAGCTGGCCTCGTTCAGCGCGCTGGTGGAAGAGGCGCAGCAGTTCACCGCCCCGGGCCACGACTGGGCCATGGTGTTTGCGGCGGCGTTGCCCGGCACTTTGAACCAGGCGCCCACCAGTGCCGATGCCGAGGTCCCCTTGCAGCGCATGGTGGATGCGATCAAGGGCGGCGCACACGGTGGATACATCCCGTTCAAACGCCAGGGCCAGCCTGTGCGGCTGGGCTGACGCCGTGTCCGCCACCCCCTCGGGTCCCACCGCCCGCCACCTGCCGGGCTTCAGCGCCCCGGCCGTGGGTTTCGAGCAGCCTTTTGCCATGCTGGAGGCCTGCCACGAACGCGTTCAGCGCACCCTGGCCCTGCTCGCACGCCTGCGTGCTCATGTGCGCCAGCACGGGGCCGACACCGATGCCCGCCAGGCCGCGCGCGATGTGCTGCGCTACTTCGACATGGCCGCACCGCTGCACCACCAAGACGAAGAACTGCATGTGTTCCCGCTGCTGCGGGCCCAGGCCAGCCCCGAAGTGCAGGCGCTGGTGCAGCGGCTGCAGCAGGATCATCTGGCGATGACGGCCGACTGGGCGGCGGCGCGTGTGCCCTTGTTGGCGCTGGCCGAGTCGGCTGTGGCCCCGTTCACGCCCGGGGACGAGGCGGCACTCGACCGGTTTGCCCAGCGCTATGCAGACCACATCGCAGCGGAAGAGGGCACGGCCTACCCCGCCGCGCTGGCGCTGCTGGGCCCCGTCACGCTGGTGGCCATGGGGCAGGAGATGGCTGCGCGGCGCGGTGCCTGATGTTTGCTATAAAAAATATAGCTATAAGAGTATGTTGGTCGCGCGCAGAGGCCTGTTTTTGCTTGAAGTAGCCGCCTGAAAAGCAGGCGCCGCAACGGTTTCTTTCTGGCGATGCCTGCCATGCTGCCTGGGCAGGGCCCGGCAGCGGTGGTGCCCAGGCGGTGGCGCGATACTTGGGAGCATCGGTTGCCGCGCGCGAAGACACCGGCCCCGGCAGGGGGGCTGCTGGATCACGGCGCGGCTTCGCTGCTCACCGTCCGCTTTCCACCCCCAGCCCACCGCCCTGTCCGTATGCGTTTCCCTTTTGTTGCCCGTGTCCTTGCCACGCTGGCCCTGGCCTGGGCGGCAGCCGCCGCCTGTGTCGCGCTTCACACCCCGCTGCCCTGGATGATCGGCCCTCTGCTGGCCACCTCGCTGGTGTCGATCGCTGGCGGGCCCACCGAAAGCTGGGGCCCGTTGCGCAATGCCGGGCAGTGGACCATTGGCGCGGCCCTGGGCCTGTACTTCACGCCCGAGGTGGTGGCGCTGATTGGGGGGCTGTGGTGGGCCATCGTGCTGGGCATTGTGTGGGCGCTGCTCCTGGGCTGGCTGTTTGGCGCCTGGCTGTACCGCGTGCACGCACCGCGCATGCATGGCGTGCCCGCGCCCATGCTGCGCGCCACCAGCTACTTTGCGGGCGCGATTGGGGCGGCGTCCGAGATGACCTTGCTCTCGGAACGCGAAAACGCGCGCACCGACTTGGTGGCGGCGAGCCACAGCCTGCGCCTGCTCATCGTCACGGTGACGATTCCGTTTGCACTGCAGTGGAGCGGCCTGCATGGCCTCGATATCCTGCCGCCCACGCTGCGGGTGGTGAGCTGGCCTGGGCTGGCGTTGCTGGCGCTGATGACCGGCGTGGGGGCGGTGGTGATGGACCGGCTGGGCCGCGCCAACCCCTGGTTCATGGGCGCGATGCTGGTGTCCATGGGGCTCACCATGGCGGGCCTGGGTCTGTCGGCGGTGCCACAGGGGCTGGTGAATGCGGCGCAGCTGGTGATTGGTGTGAGCCTGGGCGTGCGTTTTCGCCGGGAGTTCTTGCACACCGCGCCGCGCTGGCTGGCCTCGGTGGCCGTAGGCACGCTGGGGCTGATGGGGGTGTGCGCATTGTTCGCCGGGGCGCTGGCCTGGGCCACGGGCCTGCCCTGGGTCACCTTGCTGCTGGGGACTTCACCGGGTGGCATCACCGAAATGGCCATCACGGCCAAGGTGCTCCAGCTGGGGGTGCCGGTGGTCACGGCGTTTCAGGTGTGCCGGTTGATTGCGGTGCTGATGCTGGTGGATCCGTTGTACCGGCGGATCTATCCCGGGGACGAACACCAGGCACTCAAGGTTTGAAAAGAAGAACTGCACGACAAAACCGGCGCGCCCAGGGCCAGGGATGTCTAGCACGGGCCGCCCCGCAGCGAGGGCATCGTCCCCCTGCCCGCGAAGCGCAGCCTAGCGAGAGCGGGGGGAAGCCGCGCAGCGCGGCTCAGGGGGGTGTCTTAGTGCACCACCACCGGGTTCTGCGCCAGCCCCGCATAGCGGTCCAGCGCGTCTTCCACTTCTTCCTGCGTGGGGGTGTCGCGTTGCCAGGCCAGGATCTGCTCCTGGAACATCTCGGCCCAGGAGCCGTCCAGGTACACCTCCTTGCCCGAGCGCTTGTCCACGATTTCAAAGCCGTGCCGAGCGAGCTGGGGAATGGCGGGGGCGGTGTCGTTGAGCGCCTGGGCGCTCTTTGTCTCCACGGCGTCGGGCAGCATGTGGACCACCACAAAAGATTCAGAGTCGTAGAGCATGTGCATCGTGTTCCCCTGGTTGATTTGAAATTCAGATGACACCAGTCACGCAGAGTTCAAGCCCCGGGGGCGGCTTGCGGGGTATCCCGGCGGTGGGGTGGTGTCTTGTTGGGCCCTGAGAAGGCCTGCCGACCAGAACACCTGCCGCACCGCATCAACCCTGTTGCGACCAGTATTTCACGAAAACCGCAGTGCGCTGGGCTCGCGGGGCTTTTTTGCCCCGATGGTGTGCGGCCGCAACACTTGGCGCGCGATCCGGTCTGGCGCAGCTCAGGGCGTGCTGCTGCTGCGCAGCAGCAGGTCGGCAAAGTCCCCGTTGGCCTGGGTGAGCTTGATGCGCACGGGCAGGTAGCCCAGTGCCGGGGCCACCCACAGCTCCGCTTTCTGGTCGTAATCCTTGCGGGGCAGGCGCTGCAGCTTGAGGGTCGGGGTGGCGCCCGAGGGCAGGTCCAGCGTCTCGGGGCCTTCGATGGTGAAGGTCCAGCGGTCGGCGCTGCGGGCGCTCACGGTGGTGAGGGTGATCTGGGTGCCGGGCACAAACCGCCCCGGGTCGGCCGCCAGCAGCGCGCCGAGCTGGATGAACACGCTCAGGCGGTCCTGCACGCCGGGGCTGGCCGGGGCCTGCGGGGTGTTGGCGCTGAAGGTGATGCGGCCCTGGGCGTAGTCGAAATGCGCGGCCTGCTCGCTGCGGGATTTGTCCGAAAACTTCTCGGGCAACAGCCCCTGGGCCGTGATGGCGCCCACGCTGCGTTGCGTGCGGGAGCCCACCAGAAAGGCTCTGATCTCCTGCCGCGCCTCGTAGCGGCTGCCATCGTGTTGCCACAGCAGTTCGGCGCGGGCGTTGTAGGCGAACTTTTTGGCCTGCCCGCTCACGTCAAACGCCAGCCGGGTGGGCGGCGGCAGGCGGGCGGGGGGCGGTGCCTGCGAGGGGGCCTGGCCGGTGCCTGCGCCGGGCGGGGTGATGTCCACCCCGGTGGTGGCTTCGGCCGGGGGGGCGGGGGGCGCGGCGGCGGATGCGGGGGCTTCGGGGGCTGCCGCCGCCACTTCGGCGGGGGGCGCAGTTGAATCCGTGGGGTTGGTTGGCGCTGTGTCAGTGCCCACTTCGGTGTCCTTGGCCATGGCTTCGGCAGGAGGTGGCGGGGCAACGGGCGCTGCGGTGGACGAGGGCGCGGGTGTGGTGCGGGCCGGCGGCTTTTTGCGGGCGGCAGGCTGTGCTGCCGCAGCCGGGGCGGCCTTGGCTGCCGGTGCTGCGGCTGCTGTGGGCATGGCGGCGGGAGGTGGGGCTGCAATGCTGCGGGTGCTGAACACCTGGCCTGTGGGCTGCGCCGGACTGTCCCAGGCCAGCGGCACACCGCTCAGCACCAGCCAGTGCAGGGCAAGCACCAGGGCGGTGATGGCAACCAGCGCGCGGCGGGGCATGCGGTGTGGTGGCGGCGCGTGGGTCAGGCGCTGCCTGCGCCCAGGTCGCGCGAGAGCTGGCCAGCGGCCGCGCGCAGCGGTGCGTCGATGGCGCCGTTCCACTCGGGGTCGAAGGTGGCAATCGAGCCCAGTGTGGTGATGCCCAGCTCCAGGTGGCCGTCCGAGTCGAACACGGGCGCGCAAAAAGCCACGATGCCGGGCAGCAGGGTATCGACCACGCGCGCGGCGCCGCGCTCGCGCACCTCGGCGAGCAAGGCATTCACCTCAGTCATGGTGGCGGGCAGGTCGGTACGGCGCATCTTGACGGCGCGGGCCAGTTCTTCCTTCAGCAAGGGGGCCACCAGCTCGGTCGGCATGAAGGCCGCAAAGCAGCGGCCCGTGGCCGACGACAGCAGCGGCATTACGTCGCCCAGGCGGAGGTTGGCAGTGACGGCCTGGGGCGACTCCTCCCAATGCACGATGGTCGGGCCGTGGTTGCCCCACACGGCCAGTGCCAGCGTGTGGCCGATGCTTTCCATCAACTCCGGCATGCGCTCGCGCGCCAGGCGCACGGCGTCCAGCCGCGCCAGCGACGCCAGGCCCAGCTTGAGCGCCGCCGGGCCCAGGTCGTAGCGCGCGGTGCGCGGGTCCTGCGTGACCAGGCCCAGGCGCTGAAAGCTCACCAGATACCGGTGCGCCTTGGCCGCGCTCATGCCCGCCGAGGCGGCCACATCCTTGAGCATCAGCGGCCCGCGCGAGCGTGTCAGCCCCTCCAGCAGGGCAAAACCCACCTCGACCGATTGAATTCCTGCACGTTCTTTGTCCATGTGCACTAAAATTTGCGAGTTTTGTTTAGTTAAATCAATTTACCCAAGCGTAATTTTCGCTAGCGGTGCCCATCAACCCTTCTGAGACAAAGGTCCTGCCACCATGAAACTCGCTACCTACAAAGACGGCTCGCGCGACGGCCAACTGGTTGTCGTCTCCCGCGACCTGGGCACGGCCCATTATGCGACCGGCATTGCCAGCAAGCTCCAGCAGGTGCTGGACGACTGGGGCTTCCTCTCGCCCCAGTTGCAGGACCTGTACGACCAGCTCAACAGCGGCCGCGCCCGCCACGCTTTTCCCTTCGATCCCGCCCAGTGCATGGCACCACTGCCCCGCGCTTACCAGTGGGCCGATGGTTCGGCCTACATCAACCACGTGGAGCTGGTGCGCAAGGCGCGCAACTCCGAAGTGCCCGAGAGCTTCTACACCGACCCCCTGATGTACCAGGGCGGCAGTGACGACTTCATCGGCCCCCGCGACGACGTGGTGGTGCCAAGCGAAGCCATGGGCATCGACTTCGAGGCCGAGATTGCCGTCATCACCGGCGACGTGAAGATGGGCACCAACGCCGACCAGGCGCTGGACGGCATCCGCCTGGTGATGATTGCCAACGACGTGAGCCTGCGCAACCTGATCCCGGCCGAGCTGGCCAAGGGCTTCGGTTTCTTCCAATCCAAGCCCGCCACCGCCTTCGGCCCCGTGGCCGTGACGCTGGACGAGCTGGGCGACGCCTGGGACCACGGCCGCGTCAACCTGACCGTGCAGTCCACCTGGAACGGCCGCAAGGTCGGCATGTGTGACGCCGGCCCTGAAATGACCTTCCACTTCGGCCAGCTGATCGCCCACGTGGCCAAGACGCGCAACCTGCGCGCGGGCTCCATCATCGGCAGCGGCACCGTGAGCAACAAGGGCATCACCGACGCCAATGGCCGCACCGAATGGCCCAAGGGCTACAGCTGCATCGCCGAAAAGCGCTGCATCGAGACCATCCAGGACGGCAAGCCCAGCACCGAATTCATGAAGTTCGGCGACACCATCCGCATCGAAATCAAAGGCAAGGACGGCGCCAGCATCTTCGGTGCCATCGACCAGACGATTGCCGCCCCGGCCGCCTGAGCACCCGGTCGGCAGAAAATTTGAACAAAAAAGGCTGCTTGCGCGCTATGGGTAAGCACAAGCAGCTATCAAATCAATAGTATCAAGGAGACAGCCCCATGCAACGCCGCACCCTCTTGTCCGCCCTGGCCGCCGCAGGCGCCACCACCGCCGCGCCCTGGGCCGCCGCCCAGTCCGCCTGGCCCGACCAGCCCCTGCGCTGGGTGGTGCCGTACCCCGCCGGTGGCGGCACCGACGTGCTGGCCCGCACCGTGGCCGAGGCCATGCGCCAGACGCTGGGCCAGCAGATCGTGGTGGACAACCGCCCTGGCGCCTCCACCAACATCGGCGGCCAGGCCGTGGCCACGGCCAAGCCCGACGGCAACACCTTCATGTCGGCCGACAACGCCATCCTGGCCTACAACGAACACCTGTTCACCAAGCTGCCGTTCAACCCCGAAAAGGACTTCACCTACGTGGGCGGCATCAGCCGCTTCCCGCTGGCGCTGGTGGTGCATCCATCGTTCGAAGCCAAGACGGTGAAGGAGTTTCTGGACTACGCGCGTGCCAATCCCGGCAAGCTCAACTACGCCTCGCCCGGCAACGGCTCGCCACACCACCTGGCGATGGAGATGTTCAAGAACCGCACCAAGACCTTCCTCACCCACATCCCCTACCGCGGCGCGGCGCCTGCGCTGCAGGACGTGATGGGTGGCCAGGTGCCCTGCATGTTCCTGGACCTGGCCGCTGGCCTGCCGGTGATTACCTCGGGCAAGGTGCGTGCGCTGGCCATTGGCTCGGCCAAGCGCGTGGCCGCGCTGCCGGACGTGCCCACCTTGGCAGAAGCCGGTGTGCCCAACACCGAGGTGTTCGCGTTCCAGGGCATCCTGGCGCCCGCCGGTCTGCCCGCCGCCATCACCACGCGTTTGAACACTGACCTGAACAAGGCCCTGCTGAACCCCGCCGTGGTCAAGCGCATGAACGACTTTGGCATGGAAGCACTGCCCGGCACGCCCGAGCAGTTCCGCGCCATGGCGCGCGCCGAGTCCAAGCGCTGGGGCGAGATCATCAAGGCGGCGGGGGTGAAACTCGACTGACCCCCCTGAGCGGCTGCGCCGCTTCCCCCTAGGGGGACGCACCCGGTGGCCTGGCGAAGCCAGTCCCACGGGTGCACTCGCTTGGCGACGCGCCCTCTGCGGGGGGGGGCTGCGGTGTTTCTTACTCCGGCAGATGGCACACCGCTTCCACGTTGTTGCCCTCGGGGTCGATGACGAAAGCGCCGTAGTAGTGCGCGTGGTAGTCGGGCCGCAGGCCCGGGGCCCCGTTGTCTTGGCCCCCGGCTCCCATGGCGGCGCGGTAGAAGGCATCGACCTGGGCCCGCGTGGTGGCGCGCCACGCCAGGTGACAGCCCGTGGTCGCGGGCGGGCCGCCGTAGGGCGAGGGGCCATCGATGAACCACACATCCGCCTTCTTGCCGTCGGGCTCGGACGGGGCCGGGTAGGCAAAGCCCAGCATGTTCGAGCCATAGTTGCCTTCAAAACACAGGCTGTAGCCCAAAGGCGCAAGGGCTGCCGTGTAGAACGCCTTGGTGCGGGCGATGTCGGTGACGCGGAAGGTCATGTGGTCCAGCATGGGAGGGGCTCCTGGGGTTGTTGTGTGCGGTTTTATACCTGAGATACTGATATTAAACACAGTATTTTTCATCTGGATACAGAACCCACCGCGGCCTCAAAGGCCGCCCTGCCCATGCCTCGGACTCAGCGGACCGGCGCTCTTCAGTTCCACCCCTCCAGCACCAGCTTGCCCCGCGCCTTGCCGCTCTCGATCAGCGCATGCGCGCGCTTCAGATTCTCGGCATTGATGGTGCCAAAGCGTTGGTCCAGCGTGGTGCGGATCAGCCCGGCGTCCACCAGCTGCGCCACCTCCGTCAGCAGGCGGTGCTGGCCGATCATGTCGGCGGTGCCGAACAGCGCGCGGGTGAACATCAGCTCCCAGTGCACCGACACCGACTTGCGCTTGAATTTCGTCACGTCGAGCGACACCGGGTCGTCAATCAGCGCGAACTGGCCCTGGGGCGCAATTGCCTCGACGATCTGGTCGAAGTGCGCGTCGGTCTGCGTGAGGCTGACGATGATGTCCACCGTGGGGTGGCCGATGCGCGCCAGCTCCTCAGTGAGCGGTTTGCTGTGATCAATGACGTGGTGGGCGCCCAGGTCGCGCACCCATTGCTGTGTTTCGGGGCGCGACGCGGTGCCGATCACGGTAAGGCTCGTGAGCCGCGCCGCCAGCTGCGTGAGGATGGAGCCCACGCCGCCGCTCGCGCCGATGATGAGCAGGGTCTTGTGGGTGGGCTGCTTGCCGGGGGCCACGCCCAGGCGGTCAAACAGCAGCTCCCACGCGGTGATGGTGGTCAGCGGCAGCGCGGCGGCCTCCGCAAAGTCCAGCGACTTCGGCGCGTGGCCCACGATGCGCTCGTCCACCAGATGCAGTTCGCTGTTGGTGCCCTGGCGGGCAATGGAGCCTGCGTACCAGACGCGGTCGCCGGGCTGGAACAGTGTCACCTCCGGGCCTACGGCGCGCACAATGCCGCTGGCGTCCCAGCCCAGCACCTTGTAGTCGGGGCCGTCGCCGCTGCGCGAGCTGCTTTTG